>NZ_JAKRFQ010000088.1 GCF_022347985.1 Photobacterium sp. OFAV2-7 | reverse complement strand
AACAATTCACTATTACCTACGTTGTACATCCACATTTTAATATTCCGCGTAAATACGAAATAGCAGCAGAAAGCGAAATCGCTTCGATTCAATCAGCCGAGAAGGCATTAAGAATACGTCACCCTGAAGGGGTAAGTATTGTTACAAGTAATCAACAGTAACCTGTTAATTCAAGATATATATAAAAAAAGTGTAGCGGCTAGGCTACACTTTTTTTTCGTCCATGGGCAATTAAGGGGCAAGACGATCAATTTCCCAATTGTCAGCTTCATGTCGATATAAGAAGCGATCATGAAGGCGGTTTTCCCCTCCCTGCCAAAATTCTATCGAACTGATTTTCACCCGGTAGCCTCCCCAAAAAGTGGGTAACGGCACTTCACCGTTCGAGAACTTCTGTTTAAGCTCCATAAACTTACTTTCGAGTGCCTGGCGGGCAGAAATTCGGCTGCTTTGCTTACTTGCCCAAGCCGCTATCTGGCTCTCTTTGGGACGCGACGTAAAATATTTCATCACTTCCATCTTAGACAGCTTCTCGGCCTCGCCAGTTATGTGTACCTGACGCTCAATGGCATGCCACGGGAAATGCAGGCTAATCTTGGCATTATGGCCCAAATGCATCGCCTTTCGACTACCGAGGTTGGTATAGAAAACGAAGCCTTCTTTATCGTAGTGTTTTAGCAACACAATACGCTGATACGGTTGACCGTTATCATCCACGGTAGCCACCGTCATTGCTGTCGGATCGCTCAAATCTGCCTCAACGGCCTGCTTCAGCCACTTCTCGAATAAACTCAGCGGCTCATCTGGTAAATCATGACGACGTAAACCACCTCGCGTGTATTCGCGACGAATATCAGACAATTCCATTGTTAACTCCGCTTCTTAGTCATTCAGGTGAAATTGTGCGCTTTGCCTCTAGGAAAAACAAGTTCCTTCATTGATCTGAATGATTTTTAAAACTATTTATCGAATAGCAGACCACTTCATGCCATCTCTGCTAGCTGGTTCGTGTTTTCATCGGGTAAAGTTTGCTATACAAGCCCATAAAAATGCCACGGAAACGTCAAGTGCAGAAAAGTAAATGCCTCGCCCTTATTGTAGTTGTCGGTCTGATACTCAACGTTCTTATCGGCCAGTTAACCTTCCAGCAGGTCAAACAGCATCTGGCAGACAAAGTCTCCCTCGATGTCGACCTACTGGGACAAAAACTGGATGCGCAGCTTATGCGCTATAGCAAGCTACCCGAGGTACTGGCCAATGATCCGCGACTCTTGCAACCTTTGTTGACCGATCAAACCTCACCGGCAAAGGCCGATCAATATCATCAAACCAGCCAGTTGCTCCAGCAGTGGGCGATGACACTGAGCGCCGACACGATTTACCTGATTAACCGACAGGGGGAGACCCTGGCTGCCAGTAACTGGCAGCAGCCTGACAGTTTTGTCGGACAAAACTATGCCTACCGCCCCTACTTCCGCGAGGCGATTGCAGGTAATCCCGGTCAGTACTTCGCACTGGGCGCCAGCTCCGATAAACGCGGCTACTACTTTTCTGCGCCGATTTACCATCAGCAGTCTGTTATCGGAGTTATGACCATCAAGGTTGATCTGTCGCTGATCGAAGATATCTGGCAGTACGAAGACATCGAATACGTCATTGCCGATTCGCAGGGCGTGGTTTTCTACAGCTCTGAGAACAACTGGCTGTACCGGTCGCTGATCCCGCTGGACGATGCCCAAAAACAGCGAATCCTGGCATCACGGCAATATGGTAATGCCAGGCTCGACCCGCTCACAAGCTATACCCGGCTTGATAGACTCAGACACAATGAAACCATTGACATCCGACAGCCCGCGGATGAGAAAAGTGCAGCTTATGTTGTTGCCAACCATGATATGGCCCAGGCCGGATGGGCAATTTTCGGCTTCAGCCCCATCAGTGCTGCCTATCAGTATGTGGCCCAGGCCGTACTCATGTTCAGCGTATTTTACTTTCTTCTGAGCCTAGCCGTAACCTCATGGTGGCAAACGCTCAAGGCGCAGAAGGCGCTGGCACAGCTCAATGACAAACTCGAACAGCTGGTGGTGAAACGGACCAATACCCTGCTTGAAAGTAACCAGCGGCTAAAAGATACACTAAGACAGTACGAGCGTAGCCAGGCAGAGCTGAAGCAGACCCAAAGCGAATTGGTACAGGCTGCCAAACTGGCTATGCTGGGTGAGCTATCGGCAAGCATCAACCATGAAATTAACCAGCCGCTCGCCGCCATGCGCACCTATGCCGAGAACTCACGCAAGCTACTCAACAAAGAGCGCTATGATTCGGTCGCCAACAACATCGACGAAATCATCAAGCTCAACCAGATGGTCGCGGATATTATTGCGCGTTTCAAAGTCTTCGCCCGCAAGGGCAGCGAACATAACAACCGCACCGTCGCGGCAGATTCAATACGCTCGGCAACCAGTCTGCTGCGTAATAAACTGATTAAGGAAGGAGTAATACTACGTGTCGGCGATTTGCCGCCAGATATACTGATCAATGCCGATGCGGTACAGGTTGAACAGGTCATCATCAATTTACTCCATAATGCTATCCAGGCACTGTCTTCGGCACACCAGCCGCAGATTGGCATACAACTGGCTGGCCTCGACAACCTGGTTGAAATCCGTATCTGGGACAACGGGCCGGGTCTTGATGATGATCAGAAAAAACGGATCTTCACACCCTTCTTTACCACCAAAAGCGATGGACTCGGGCTTGGATTAACGATTTCCCGCCGAATCATCGACGCCTTCTCTGGCACGCTCACGGTTACCGACCACCCCGGAGGCGGTGCCGAATTTGTGATCACTCTTCCCCGTAGCACTGAGGACACTCAATGAACCAACAAGTAATTTTTATTGATGACGAAAAATCCATCCGCGATGCGCTGGGGCAGACATTAGAGCTAGAAGACTATGACGTCACCTTGTTTGCAAGTGCCAAACCCGCACTAGAAATGCTCGACAGCCAATACCCCGGGGTGATTATTTCTGATATCAACATGCCAGGTATCGATGGTATTGACTTCCTCAGGCAGGCGCTGGCGATTGATCCCGAGTTATCTATCATTCTGCTTACCGGCCACGGTGATATTTCAATGGCCGTCGACGCGATGCGGCTCGGTGCTTATGACTTTCTCGAAAAGCCGTTCTCGACTGAAAACCTGCTTGATGTTGTCAAACGTGCGGCGGACAAGCGGGAGCTGGTGCTAGAAAATCGAGACCTCCGTCGCGAGTTAGAAGCGCAAAGCGGACCCGGCCCGAGGATTTTGGGCAACACTCCACAGATGAAACAACTACGCCGAATTCTTTCCCACATCAAAGATACCCCGGCAGATGTTATGATCCATGGCGAAACGGGCACAGGAAAGGAACTGGTCGCACGCTTCCTACATGATCATAGCGTTCGTCAGAACCACCCGTTTGTCGCGATTAACTGCGGAGCAATCCCCGAAACCATGATCGAAAGCGAGTTGTTCGGCTATGAAGCTGGCGCCTTCACCGGAGCGCAGAAAAAACGCGTCGGTAAAATTGCACATGCCAACGGCGGAACATTGTTCCTTGATGAGATAGAGTCAATGCCGATGTCACTGCAAATCAAGCTGCTGCGAGTGCTCGAAGAAAGAGCGGTGGAGCCACTTGGCAGCAACAAGACGGTTCCGCTAGACATTCGCATTATTGCTGCCACCAAAGACGACTTAAAGCAGATGAGTGATCGCGGTCTATTCAGGCATGATCTCTATTACCGCCTGAACGTGGTCAGCGTTGATATTCCACCACTTCGCGAACGCAAGGATGATATTCCAATGCTGTTTCAGAACTTTACCCGCTCGGCGTCTACCCGCTACGGCGTCGAGCCGCCGTCCATCAACCTAGAACAACAGCAAAAACTACTCGAGCATGACTGGCCCGGCAATGTGCGGGAGCTAAGGAACCTGGCCGAGCGCCTGATTTTGATGGGGGATACGACGACGCTCAGTGATAGCAGCCAGTTTAGCGAAGCGCCTTTAATCCATACACTGGCAGAGCGGATGAACCAGTTCGAGTATACTTTGCTCAGCGATGCCTTGAAGCGCCATAACGGGCGTTTGAAGGAAGTACAGGCAGAGCTTGGCCTTGCGCGAAAGACGCTGTATGACAAGATGAAAAAGCACCATATCGACAAGGATGACTACAAAGCAACAAGCTAAATACACAATACCTGATGCGGCACGGATAGCGGTTCCGTGCTTCATCCCCCTCTATGAATGCCCTCTCCTCCTGCACACTGTAACATTATCGCTGTTTCAGAATTACTTCGAAGTACCTTCAAAATCTGTTAGCGGAGAATAAATCTGCACAGTGGCAGACAGGAACTTTTGGTAAATTGGGTGCATATGTGAAAAATTGTCAGCGTCGCAAACCGCAAAACCTCTTAGCCCCAATATCGCTCGGCGCATGCCTGAACTATACACCGCTATCGCTAGAGTATGTCATATGTCTTTATACAAACAGTTAATCTCGTGGATTCTGGCAACCTTCTTCCTTTTGACACTAACTGTTACGGCCAGCCAGTTTTTTTCACAGCGGGATCAAATAACAGCTCAGGCCTATACGCGCCTGAATCATGATTTACTCAGCGTCGAAAGCGCCCTGACCCCCTTTCTTACCGATCAAGATTCGCAGCAACTCGCAGACCTGGTTGATCAGTTTTTTGCCAGCCAAGACTGGCTGCATCTTCGCCTGAACCTGTTGGTCACCAAAGAACGTATTGAAAAACAGCGACTATCCAGCTTGCAAGGCGTGCCGAGTTGGTTTCTCAACCTGAACCTGTTTGAGCCGCTCACCAAGTCGAACACCATTAACAACGGCTGGGAGCGATTGGCTACACTATCCATTACGGCCGATCAGACATCACTGTACCGCCAGCTGTGGCAATCGACGATCCAATCTCTTAGCGTATCCATGGTGTGCCTAATTGCCGGCCTTATGCTTCTTCTGTTGGTGCTAAAAAGAAAACTCAAACCGTTAGACAATATCGTCAACAGGGCAAAGGATCTGTCTTCGAATCAATTTGGGGCACCTATTCCACTACCCGAAACCTATGATCTCGGGATCATCGTCAAAACTATCAATCACCTTTCCACCCAGCTTGAAGCCAATTTCAAGGCCCAGGCCCGCGAGGCAGCAAAACTAAGAGAACAGGTTTACCGCGATGGCGTATCGGGTATGGGAAACCGAAATTTCTTTATCAGCCAGCTAAACTCCTGGCTGACCAAGTCAGCCAAAGGCGGGCTGGCGCTGGTTAAAACATCGCTGATTGATGATTGCTACCATAATCAGGGCTTCGAGCAAGGAGACCAGCTTGTCAAAGATATCGCCAACGGCCTTAACGAAGGGATCATCTATAGTGACATTACCCTCGCACGCTTATCCTACGACGAATTTGCTTTGCTTGCGCCCGGCATCCGTGCCGAGAAGCTCAAGATAATCGGCGAAACGATGCTGACAGTTATCGACGAGTTACAGCCGGAACACGCTAAAACCACACCGCATACGGCGCATGTCGGCCTGCTGCTTATCAGCCAGCCGTCAAGTTCCAGCACTTTACTTTCCCAACTCGACAATGCCCTGAGCAAAGCAGCTCTTACACCACAGCTTCCCATTGCATTTATTGATGAGGCTTCAACCCAGGTAGCACTCGGCAAGCAGCAGTGGAAATCATTGCTGCTCGATGCCATTGATAATGATCTTTTCTCTTACCATTTCCAGCCGGTCGCCAATGACAAAAACGGAATTTATCATCATGAAGTGTTCAGCGCGATAAAAACAAAAGACGATGTCTATACTGCCAGCCAGTTTCTCGGTGCCATTGAGGATCTCGCGATAGGCAGCTTGTTCGACCGCCACATTGTTGCGCAGTTAATTAACCGCCTCAATGCTGATCATCAGCTTGGTCCTCTGGCGATAAACATCACCAACAGTAGCATCAGCGATCCCGCCTTCATTCGCTGGCTTAGTCAAATATTGGAAAGAAATCAGAGCTTATCCTCGCGTCTGTTCTTCGAGTTACCCGAAGCAAGCTTTGTCCGCCATCCCGATGCAACCAGCTTGCTCTGCTCCGCCATCCGGTTCTATAAGTTCAGATTTGGTGTCGACAACTATGGCCGTCATTTCAAATCCCTGGACTACCTAAAAGAGTTTCGCCCTGACTACGTAAAGATTGACTTCGCCTATACCCACCAGTTAAACGATCAGAATAAGTCTGCTCTCTTGTCGTCAATTTCCAGAACCGCCCATAGCCTCAACATCATGACGATTGCTACCCGCGTCGAAACAGAAACACAGCTCGAGCGGCTTTCCGAACTATTCGTCAGTGGATTTCAAGGCTTTATAATCGAGCGGTTTAATAGCAGAGCAAAAGTCGAAACTCACAATGGGCATGTGAACTAATGTTATCCCGTACGAAGTGAACATTGATAAACGGTGGTCGCTGACAATTTACAGTGTAAATAACACTGACTACCAGCTCAGCGAAACAAGAATAGACAAAAAAGAGGATAGTTTTCAATTTACAGTGTAAATAGCTTATGAGTTATAGGGGAGCCGTTGGAGCGTCCGATCTCTATAAGCAACCATAGAGGGACCATGCTCCTGCAGTATGTTGAGTTTTTCTTTCTCAATCTGGCACATCACTCCCGAAAACAATCGCCCTATCGCGGTAATAGTAACCTTGTTAAGTTGCTCGTCGTAATCCTGACGTAAATTTTGATAGGACAGATTAAGTTCGGCCATACGTTGCTTATGAAGCTGTATCGAGGACTTTATCTTTTCAACCAATTCTGGCGGGCGCTTCGAAGACGGAATCTTCAGAAGCTTATGCTGTGCCTCCTTAATTTTATGCACTTTCGCTTTTTCATCCTCAATCACCTGATATGCAGTATTTAGTGTATCTCGCAAGGAGTTGTATTGGGTGAAAGCAACTATTTCGGTCGGTACCCCAGCCAGAGCGCCAATATTGAGCGCCTCGACGCCCAGCCCTGCTTCAATATAGCCACCGCTCAAGGTGCCATGGCGTTTAATTTGGTCAATAACGCTCAATGCTCCCTTGGTACGGATTATACAGTGGAGGGCATGAAGAGAAAAAGAGACATCCTGGCCGGCATCAATTTCAACAAACTGAGCAAACTTGCTGGTTACCTTACCATTAGCCTGGAGGTAGCACGGTAGATGTTTGCCGTCCTGCTGACGGCCAATCACTCCCTTTGCAACAGCAATATCACCACCGGCCTTTAATTCGCCCAGCTCGACGAACCCACTAACGACGATATTGCCAGTCGCACTTACCTTCATGCCCGGTGTAACGTCGCCTGTGATCAAGATACTGCCGTCGAAATCAATATGGCCAGTGGTCACGTTGACGCCTTTCAAGGTCAGGGCATCATCAACCTGCATGCCACACGGCTTTCTTAACGGGACACCCGATTTAGTAGCAACAAGAACATGCTCATCATCTTCGCAAATAGCCGTGCCGTCACCGGCCTCAAACGCCAGCTCATTTCCTGGGATTGCAGTGATCTCCTTGCCAAGCACATTGAAACCGTTGCAACCAGTCGTTGCAGGTATCAACTTCATAATGGGCTGGCCTGCCTTAACCGTGATTAACTCTCCCAGATCAAGCATATCGACCTTGCCGTCATCCGTTGATTGAGGGCGCAGAATACGTTGGCTAGCATCATTTACCAGAGGCTCAAATGCAGTATCAGTACCGTGTACAGGAAAACGGCCGAAAGCGACAGGCATAGTCAGCTTTTCACCGGGAGCAAGCTGCTTTGACTTCATCAGTAGCTCCTGCAATTGAGCCTTTCGGATCCCCTTTATGATATGGTTCTCTTTTAAGGCATCAATCAACATGTTTCCGGTGATCTGGGTACCACCATGCGCCCCAATCACAGTGACTGAAGTTTTCATGAGATCAGGATCTGTCTTGATAAGCAATCCGGCATCACGTCGTTCTGCTATCACAAATTGCTGAAGCTTGACCTCAACGTCGCTGTCATCCGGTTTGGAATTGAGCACCGACAAGGCGGAATCGATTGCGTTGTCGAACAGGAAAAAATCAATCGCTTTAAGCTCGACCAATTCAGTGGCGATGTCACTCCGGGTTATCACATGCTCAGCATCTTCGCCCAACGGCTTGGCGATCAAAGATATCGTCTGACCATCTTGAGACAGCTGAAGAAGCTGTGTCGGCATAGAGCACTCCCTAAAAACTTATAGCATCACCATAACGGTCTTATAGCCCATCTTAACCTAACCACATACAAACCATGTACATGCCAAGTCACAGATCCGTGAGCAAATTTATCGATAAGTGTAAGAAATTATGCATTAAGTGAGGAAAAAAGTGTTGCCAGCATGGCACTAAAACAGATATCAGCAGGATTCTATGCTGGATATGAATGGGTACAGGTTGACACATTGCAATATTCTTTTGGGTAGAACTCCACCCAAAAACATTTTCGCCAAATCTACCTTTAATATAAAGGTTAATTTTATCAATGGTTTATATCAATACAATCGAGAGATAATTCTGGCACGGAAATAGCAATGATAAGACAATCCCTAGGACTGCTTAATATCCATTGCTGCTGTTCCCCCCGATTGAGCAGCAATATCTTAGTCCAAATTTGCCCCGGTCTTCGGGGCTTTTTTTTAATCGTAATCTATCACAAGCCGCATCAACTGCTCGTCGGTCAACCAGGTATTTGAGTGAAATTTATATTGAAAAGTGCTCTTATCACTACTGGCAACCAGGGTGAGGTATCCCGTCAACTCATAAAATCCTTGCAAGCTGAGCTCGTAGGAGGCCTTAAGCTCCAGACGCTTTGAGGACTGCAGATACAGGCAGCGTTTACTCAAACGTGAGACAGTAACACGAGAACCGATATCAAACCGGCTGATATCACTGTGAATAGAAGATTTATGAAGCCTTGCCGCCAACCCACCAAGACCTGGAGAAAAGGCAATATCTGGCTGAACGCAATGATGGACAGGCGCCATCATCTTTTCAAGGGCTTTGGTATGTACTTTAACTAGACTCATGACACCCCCATAAACTCTCATTCCAATCAACTTTATGGGCCGAATTTACAACAAATAATTCCTCCCTAAGTTATTTAACTCTAGACCATTTTTTGGGAGCAATACCAAATTTTTTCACACTTATTATATGGAATACAGTACTGATTATGGTGAGTGTAGAGCAAGAAATTTGACGGGTTAATGCTTTTACATCAAAAGAATAGCAGTAGAATCTAGACAATAAAAACATCACCCTTTATTGAACATCAAAAGTTTGCTTGGGTTAATTTACACTGTAAACCACTTTTTTGTTTATCCGCTAACCGCTATTTACAGTGTAAATACCAAATGAAATTACAACTCGGCAAATTCCTCGATCGACGGCTGTCCGCGCTCCTGGAGAAACTCAAGAAAGCAGCGAGGATGATGAGTGACAACATGGTCAAGCGGGAAATTGACCCTTGCCAGTAACTTGGCAACCTGGCTGAAGTTACCGACATCGTGAGCAAAATGTGCATCCGATCCGGTAGTCAGCCGAGCTCCAGCCTCGCGGGCAAATGCTGCAATCTGCTCGCAACGAGGTTCGCTGCCCTGGCGAGAGCCGCTCAAGGAAGAATTATTGACTTCAATAAGAACGTTGTATTGTGCCGCAGCCGATACAACGGCTTCAAAATCAAAATCAAAATTCGGGTTGCCGAGATGTCCC
>NZ_JAKRFQ010000087.1 GCF_022347985.1 Photobacterium sp. OFAV2-7 | reverse complement strand
CCGATCTATCTCAATTGCAGCGGGCATCTCCGCCCAGCGCCTCAACGAAATGCTCGCCACCGAGCTCAACCTCGTCAGGGTTATGCCCAATACGCCATCGCTTATTGGAAAAGGCATGAGCGGTATGTTTGCCACAACCACAATATCAATAGCAGACAAGGCCTTTGCCGAAAACTTAATGCGAGCTGTCGGCGAAGTGTGCTGGGTAGAGCAGGAGTCGGGAATTAACGGTATTATAGCGGCAGCAGGCAGTGCACCGGCCTACTTCTTCCTGTTTATGGAAGCGATGCAGGCCGAAGCTATCAGGCAGGGCTTCGATCCGCAGACCGCCCGTCTGCTGGTCCAGCAGTCTGCAGCAGGAGCTGCAGAAATGGTGGTTGCCAACCCGGATACCGAGCTGGCAACCTTGCGCGAGCAGGTAACATCCAAAGGTGGAACCACGGCAGAAGCACTGCGGACGTTTAACGAACACCAACTTAGTGATACCGTAGCCAAAGCAATGCGTGCTGCGATTTCCCGCGCTGAAGAAATGGAAAAATTATTTTAAGGTTTAGTTATGAATTCAATTGGTTTTCTGGTCAGTACCCTATTTGACCTCTACATCATGGTTGTATTGCTACGGATCTGGCTCCAATGGGCTCGGGCAGATTTCTATAACCCGTTCTCCCAGTTTATCGTCAAGGCAACCCAGCCAGTTGTCGCGCCGCTGCGTCGTATTATCCCATCGATTGGCTCGCTGGATCTTGCCACGCTGCTGTTTGCCTATGTCCTTAGCATTGCCAAGTTTGTCATTCTCCAGCTGGTACTGACTGGTGGCGGCATGGCATTCACCCCTGACTTCTTGTGGGTTGGCGCCCTGGCGCTGCTAAAAGCTGCCGGTGGTCTGCTATTCTGGGTACTGCTGCTACGCGCAGTCCTTAGCTGGGTCAGCCAGGGCCGCAGCCCGGTTGAATACGTCATGCACCAGCTAACCGAGCCGATGACAGCACCTATCCGCCGAATTATTCCGGCAATGGGCGGCCTGGATTTGAGTGTTCTGGTTCTGTTTATCGGCCTGCAGTTTGCCAACTTCCTGATGGGCGATATCATCGGTCCGATCTGGCACCAGCTATGAGTCTGAATGCGATAACTCGCAACGGAGACGATTTGGTGATCCGGCTGTATATTCAACCCAAAGCCAGCCGGGACCAAATCGTCGGCCTTCATGGTGACGAGCTCAAAGTTGCCATTACCGCCCCGCCAGTCGACGGCAAGGCCAATGCTCATCTCACCAAATACCTGGCCAAGCAGTTCCGGGTTGCCAAGGGACAAGTGGTGATTGAAAAAGGAGAGCTCGGCCGCCACAAACAGGTACGTATCGAGACCCCGCGGGAAACGCCCGCAATCGTCTCTGATCTGCTGTAAACATTCGCAGACTCAAGCACTCAAAAAATCGACAGCTCAGCCGCCAGGCTGGGCTGCTACAACAATCATCAGCTGACTATACTAAAAAGAATGAAATACCCACCAGGCTATAAGGGTCGTATAAATAACCGGTGAGTATCCAAAAGGATAAAATCATGACTCGTATTTTATGTTTATTATCAGCACTACTCTTTACCGCCCTTCCCGTTAATGCTGAACAGTTAACCAATATTGGTAACCTTGAAGTCCATTACTCCAGCTTTCCTTCCACCTTCTTGACTCCCGAGGTCGCCAACACTTACCGCATTCAGCGCAGCCGTTACTCGGCTGTTGTTAATGTCACCGTGCTGGACAAAACCCAGGCTGGCAAACCGGCTGTCACTGCCGTCTTGTCCGGACAGGCCAAGAACCTGCTTGGTTCAATCAAGAAACTCTCCTTCCGCGAGGTTCGCGAAGGCTCTGCCATCTACTACATTGCCGAGCTAAGCCATGCTAACGAGGAGAGCTTCAGCTTTACCATCGATGTCTCCCAGGGCGGAAACAGCGGCCAGATAGCATTCAAACAGACATTTTATGTCGACTAGGCAGCCGCCACACATACCCGGAAGGAGCCAGTGGCTCCTTTTTTATTCTCAGGAAACGAAGCAGTAAAGCTATCAGAAAACAATCCGCACTCAATTGAGTGGTGACTGAGCAAGATTGGTATTATCATAGCGCCCCGTTATTATCAGTCCGCACGAATTCACCGAGGAACAATGATGAGCAAACTAGTACTGGCCACTGGCAACAAGGGCAAAGTAAAAGAAATGGCAAGCCTGCTTGCAGACTTTGGGTTTGATGTCGTCGCCCAGAGCGACTACAACGTCTCTTCGGTTGCCGAAACCGGCACAACCTTTATCGAAAATGCCATTATCAAAGCTCGTCATGCGGCGAAGGAGACAGGCCTGCCGGCCATTGCCGATGACTCCGGCCTGGAAGTGGATTACCTCAAGGGCGCGCCGGGTATCTACTCAGCCCGCTTTGCCGGCGAAGATGCCAGTGATCAGCAGAATATGGATAAGCTACTGAAAGAAATGAAAGGCGTTCCTGCCGAGCAGCGTACAGCCCGCTTCCACTGCGTACTGGTTATGATGCGTCACGAAAATGATCCGACACCACTGGTTTGCCACGGCAGCTGGGAAGGCAGCATCCTGACCGAGGCCCACGGCGAGAATGGCTTCGGCTATGATCCAGTCTTCTGGGTGCCGGAAGATCAGTGCGCCTCCGCCGAACTGGAGCCTGCACGCAAGAAACAACTTTCACACCGCGGCAAAGCCCTGCAGAAACTGTTTGCCGCCCTGAAGGACGCCTAATGCTAGTTCCACCGCCACTCAGCCTGTATGTCCACATTCCATGGTGTGTACAGAAATGTCCCTACTGTGACTTTAACTCGCACGCCTTGAAAGCCGAGATCCCCGAGCTCGATTATATCGATGCCCTGATCGAGGATCTGGACACCGATCTGGCCGCCTATCGGCTGGCAGAAGGCAGCCGTTCGCTGCATTCAATCTTTATCGGCGGTGGTACACCGAGCCTGATCTCCCCCGAGGAGATCGGCCGTCTGCTAAAGGCAATCGAGGCCCGTATTCCGTTCAGCGAGAATATTGAAATCACCATGGAAGCCAATCCGGGTACCGTCGAAGCCGGGCGCTTTAATGCCTACCGCGAGGTCGGCGTCAACCGGATTTCTATCGGGATCCAGAGCTTCCAGGATGAAAAGCTAAAACGCCTTGGCCGTATCCATGGCAGCGACGAAGCAACCAGGGCAGCCAACCTGGCAACCGAAGCCGGGTTGAACAGCTTTAACATTGACCTGATGCACGGACTGCCTGATCAGTCGATTGACGATGCCCTGTCGGATCTCAAACAGGCTATCGCCCTTAATCCGCCGCACTTGTCCTGGTACCAGCTCACTATCGAGCCCAATACCCTGTTCTACTCCAAGCCGCCGACACTGCCGAATGACGACGACCTGTGGGATATCTTCGAACAGGGCCACCAGCTACTGACCGAAGCGGGTTATGTCCAGTACGAGATTTCCGGCTATAGCAAACCCGGCCTGCAATGCCGTCACAATCTCAACTACTGGCGTTTTGGGGATTACCTCGGAATTGGCTGTGGCGCCCATGGCAAGATCAGCTTTGCCGACGGCACAATAACCCGAACCGTCAAGGTCAAGCACCCGCGTGGCTACCTAAACCCGCAGAAACCGTATCTGGATCAGGAAACTCAGGTAGAGGATAGCGAAAGGCCATTTGAGTTCTTCATGAACCGTTTCCGCCTGCTGGAATCCTGCCCGAAACAGGACTTTATCGAGCGTACCGGTCTGCCGTTAGAAGCGATTCAGCCTTCTATTGACTGGGCTCTGGGGAAAAACTACCTGACCGATACCGGCAGCGAGTGGCAGATCACCGAACAGGGCAAGCTGTTCCTCAATGACCTGCTGGCCGCCTTTGTCGACGAGGAATAACCTACTCCAGAGTCACGCTCTGCCACTGCCTTAGTGCCGGGATCAAAGACTGGATTTCATGTTCTTTCTTCTGACGCCTGGCCACCCGGTCACACAATTCCTGATCAATGAACTGGGAATGGGATAGCACGTAGGGCAGATCTTCAATCATCATTTGATGGTAGGAGGCCAGCACAGCAAGCTGCTGGTCATTGAGCTTGACCTTGTGAACGCCGTAATAGAGCTGCCCGTTCGGCTTGACCAGAAACGTATCAGCGCCATTTTCAAGCCGGATCTCACTCTCTTGCAAAGTGATCGCATTATGCCACTGTGGTTGGCACAGTGGCACCGATAGCGCGGCAGGACTGACTAACAAGCCGAGCAAAATACACACCGGACTTATTATGTGACAATGGCTCTTACGCATATGCATCCCCTTTAATCATGGCATGCACCGCTCATCGCCAGCCGCCATCACCCGTTAAAAAATAGAACGTCCAATTCTCTCTGCCAGCAACTCCAGTGCCGCGGTACCTGCCAGCGAGTTTCCGGAAGGATCCAGCTCCGGCGACCATACCGCAATCGACATTTCACCCGGCACGATCGCGATAATTCCGCCACCGACGCCGGACTTGCCCGGCATGCCCACCCGATAGGCGAACTCGCCGGCACCGTCGTATAACCCGCAAGTCGCGAGCAAGGCATTGGTTTGCTTACTCTGAGTCTGGCTGATGATCGTTTTTTTCGCGCCTAAAGGAAGCCCTTTATTCGCCAGGTAGCTAAATGTCCTCGCCAAATCGACACAGCTCATCTTCAGGGCACAATAGCTGAAGTAGTTGGTCAGCACCGGCATCACTTCGTTTTCAAAGTTACCGAACGAGCGCATCAGGTAGGCGATAGAGGCATTGCGGTCACTGTGCTGCATTTCGGATGCTGCGACCTCCTTGTCATAGACAATATGCGGATTACAGGCCAGTTCACGTACCTGTTCCAGCATCCGGTACTGGGGAGCAGAAAGCCGGCTATGCAGCAGATCCGACACCACCAAAGCCCCGGCATTGATAAACGGGTTGCGCGGAATGCCGTTTTCCAGCTCAAGCTGGATCATGGAATTGAAGGCGTGTCCCGAGGGCTCCTTGCCGACGCGCTGCCAGATCTCATCCGGCTCGTACAGGGTCATTGCCATTGTCAGACTCAGTACCTTGGAGATAGACTGGATCGAGAAGCCTTCCTCGCTATCACCAGCTTGAATAATTTCACCATCGTTATAACAGACTGCGATCCCCAGCTTATCAGCCGGAACTTTGGCCAATGCCGGGATGTAGTTAGCGACCTTACCCTGACCAATCAATGGCCTGACTTCATCTAAAATCTCACTGAGCAACGTTTCTGTTGGCTTCATTATTTTTTCTCCAAGGATAAAAAAGCCAACACGAGGCTGGCTTTTTCTTCAATTGCATTGGATTTTCGTTGTTCCCGATCCGAATGGCGAACCGTCAACGGGGGAAATTATTCAGTTCGTTCGAACTTCATATCCCATACGCCGTGGCCCAAACGGTGGCCGCGAGCTTCAAATTTAGTCAGAGGGCGATCTTCCGGACGCGGAATGTAATCACCGTCAGTTGCCGTATTGCGGTAGCCTGGCGCCGCATTCATCACTTCAACCATGTGCTCGGCATAGTTTTCCCAGTCTGTCGCCATATGGAAAATGCCGCCGATTTTCAGCTTTTTACGCAGCATTTGTGCAAATTCAGGCTGAACAATACGGCGCTTGTGGTGACGAGCCTTGTGCCAAGGGTCTGGGAAGAACAGCTGAACCATGTCCAGGCTGCCATCCGGGATCATATGATCAAACACTTCGACACCGTCGTGGCACATAACGCGCAGGTTTGTCAGGCCGGCTTCTTCTGCTGCCATCAAACATGCACCGACACCTGGGCTATGTACTTCGATACCGACATAGTCCTTTTCTGGCGCATTCTTCGCCATTTCAACCAGAGAGGCCCCCATACCAAAACCAATTTCCAGTACGACCGGTGCTTCGCGGTTAAACACCTCTTTCCAGTTGATTAGTTCCTGAGCGAAGTCAATACCCATTGTCGGCCAGTTGTTTTCCATAGCCATTTCCTGGCCCTTGGTTAAACGGCCTTCACGACGGACAAAGCTACGAATTTTTCGTACCAGTTTGCCGTCTTCGGTAAATTCAGTCATGGTCACTTCACCTGACTTTTTTGAAACTTCGCTCATGCTTACTATCCAAACAAAAAAGAAACGGAACGGCATTATCCAAAGTTATAGGCTAAGTTCAAGTCTATCGATTGCGACAATACCCAGTTTGTGGTGCAATCTCGCTCAATAAAACCCAATAATAACTTTCGCCGCTGTGCGAGCTGCACGGTGTCAGGAAGTATAAGTGATTGCCAGATCTGACTCAATTTTAACCGATAGAGGCCATCAGCATCACCAGGCAGACACACTACAAGTAAAGTGAGCGAATTTCTGTGACTAATACCTTCTCTGAGGCCATTTTGACGTGGTACGACAAATTCGGCCGCAAGACACTGCCTTGGCAGCTCAACAAAACCCCTTATAAAGTCTGGCTGTCGGAGATCATGCTCCAGCAAACCCAGGTTGCCACGGTGATCCCGTATTTCGAACGTTTTGTTGCCCGTTTCCCGACCGTTCAGGATCTCGCTGCAGCAGAACAGGATGAGGTACTGCATTTATGGACCGGACTCGGCTACTACGCACGTGCCCGCAACCTTCACAAAGCCGCACAGGTTATTGTGGCCGAGCACAAGGGAGAATTCCCGACCGATATCGACAGTGTTGTCGCCCTGCCGGGGATCGGCCGCTCGACCGCCGGTGCCGTACTATCCCTGTCACTCAACCAGCACCATCCAATCCTCGACGGTAATGTAAAACGCACCCTGGCCCGCTGCTATGCGGTCGAGGGCTGGCCGGGCAAAAAGCCGGTTGAAAACGCCCTGTGGGAAATTGCCGAGAAAAATACCCCGGCAGCAGGTGTCGAGCGCTATAACCAGGCAATGATGGATATGGGCGCAATGATCTGCACCCGCAGCAAGCCAAAGTGCGAATTATGCCCGGTAGCGGACATGTGTCAGGCCAAGGCCCAGCAACGCCAGATGGATTTTCCCGGCAAGAAACCGAAAAAAACACTGCCAGAAAAACAGGCCTGGTTTGCCATTTTTCAATGCGGCGAGGAAATCTGGCTCGAGCAGCGGCCACCGGCCGGGATCTGGGGAGGGCTATGGTGCTTTCCGCAACATGATCACCAGGATCTTACCGGTATTATCGAGCAGCGCATTGGCTCTTCTGGCCAAAACATCGAGGCCACCGAGCAGCTCAATGCATTCCGCCATACCTTCAGCCACTATCACCTCGATATCGTGCCAATTAAAATCACGCTAAGGGCAATGCCGGATATGATTGGCGAGTCCGGCAAGGGCCAGTGGTACAACCTAAACCAGCCACCAAAAGTGGGCCTGGCAGCGCCAGTCCAGCAGATCCTTGAAAGCTTGCACTACGAACTTATTAATGGCGTATAACCTTAACTATGAAAGGGCTATACAGCCCTTTCAGTGTGATATCTAGAAGCATACGCTGCACTCTGGTATAACTAGCAGCGTACTCATGAAGGTTAGGATTAAGGAGCCACTCGATGAGCCGTACTGTATTTTGTGCCCGTCTGAAAAAAGAAGCAGAAGGTTTGGATTTCCAACTTTATCCGGGCGAGCTGGGTAAACGTATTTTCGACAATATTTCGAAAGAAGCCTGGGCGGAGTGGCAAGGTAAGCAAACCATGCTGATCAACGAGAAGAAACTGAACATGATGGATCCGGAGCACCGCAAGCTGCTGGAAACGGAAATGGTCAACTTCCTGTTTGAAGGTCAGGATGTGATCATCGACGGTTATACGCCGCCGAGCGAGTAGTAATCGCCCTGACTTCACGAATAATCGCTTCTCCGGGATAAAAAGCTTACCCGGGGTGCCAGATAATGACATCATTTGCCAACAAACAAGTGATGTCTTTTTTTTTTACCGGGAACTATGAAAAAACGCGCTCTTATACTGTCACTTCTGCTGCTGAGCGGATGCAGTCGCGAATTTGTCGAAAAATTTTACGACGTCGACTACACCACAACCAACCGCTTTGCCAAAAACCTCGCCCCGCTGCCGGGCCAGTTTACCAAGGATGCAGCGGCCCTTGATCGCCTGATGAACAATTTCAGCGGCCAGGTAAAGCGCTACTGGGGAGACAATGACTCCCTGGTGGCCGGCAAGCGCCAGTACGTCAAATATACCGATGGCTACAAAAGCCGTGCCCATGTCGATTTCGTACGCGGCGTCGTGATTGTCGAGACCGTTGCCACCACAGAGCCGGAGAACCATCTCAAAGAAGCCATAACAACTACGCTACTCACCCCGGATAACCCGGGCGGGGTTGATTTGTATTCAGACTCGGGCATTGATTTCAACGGCAAGCCTTTCCTCTACGGCCAGGTTCTGGATCAGGATGGCAAGCCTATTGAGTGGTCATGGCGGGCGAACCAGTTTGCCGACTACCTGATTAATAACGGGCTGAAAAAACGCAAGGTTCGTTACCAGCAGGCCTATTATGTCGAAATACCCATGGTTGCCGATCACGCCAACAAGCGAAGCTACAAGTACGCCAGCATTGTTCGTAATGCCTCAAGGCGCTACGGTATTCCCGAGGATCTGATCTACGCCATCATCAAGACCGAGAGCAGCTTCAACCCCTATGCCGTCAGCCATGCCAATGCCTATGGCCTGATGCAGGTCGTTCCCAACACCGCTGGCGCCGATGTTTTCAAGCTGGTAAAAAACAAATCAGGCAAGCCCTCGCCTGAATACCTGTTTGATCCGGCAAAGAACATTGATACCGGTACCGCCTATTTTTACATACTGCGAAACCGCTACCTCAAAGAGGTTCGAGATCCGCTATCGCTGCACTACAGCATGATTTCGGCCTATAACGGTGGTACCGGCGGGGTATTAAAAACCTTCCACCGTGATCGGAAACGGGCAATGAATGATCTTAACAGCCTAAAACCTAACCAGGTTTACTGGGCGCTCACGACCAAGCACCCCAAGGCTGAGGCAAGGCGTTATCTGCAGAAGGTCACTACTTTCCAAAAAGAATTCAATCAGGGAAAAATCTGATTCGATGACAATGAAATAGCTGCCAATGCCGCCTATGTATAAAAAGCGAGCAAGCAGGCATTTTTATTAAAAAAGTTGTTGACGAACAGGCTGAAAACCCGTTTAATAGCGCTCCGTTGCCTCGATAGCTCAGTCGGTAGAGCAGAGGATTGAAAATCCTCGTGTCGGTGGTTCGATTCCGCCTCGAGGCACCATTCTTCTTTTTTGAACAATGGTGCAAGCAACGAAAGCTATTCCCCCTTAGTTCAGTTGGTAGAACGGCGGACTGTTAATCCGTATGTCGCAGGTTCGAGTCCCGCAGGGGGAGCCAAATATCGTTTTTGAGCCAAGGCTTAAAGACAACAAGAATAAGTGTGCCGACTTAGCTCAGTAGGTAGAGCAACTGACTTGTAATCAGTAGGTCACCAGTTCGACTCCGGTAGTCGGCACCATTTATTGCAAAGCAGAGACTTAACCATCCTGCTTTTGCCTCGATAGCTCAGTCGGTAGAGCAGAGGATTGAAAATCCTCGTGTCGGTGGTTCGATTCCGCCTCGAGGCACCATTATTCATCCGATGCGAGTTTATCGTATTAGATAAAAAATAATTCCCCCTTAGTTCAGTTGGTAGAACGGCGGACTGTTAATCCGTATGTCGCAGGTTCGAGTCCCGCAGGGGGAGCCACATTTAGTGTGCCGACTTAGCTCAGTAGGTAGAGCAACTGACTTGTAATCAGTAGGTCACCAGTTCGACTCCGGTAGTCGGCACCATTTATTAGCAATTGTTGCAATACGCAGCATTGCAAAAGTTAAAGCC
>NZ_JAKRFQ010000086.1 GCF_022347985.1 Photobacterium sp. OFAV2-7 | reverse complement strand
TGCACCGTTGCTGTCGTAGGCCACACCGCCTTCTATATTGGCCCGGCCGCCATTGGCCACCACCAGTTCCCATTCGGTCAGTAACGTTGTAACGCTTTCTACCGGGGTGCTATTCACCGCCAGTTGATAGAGAAAATGACCATTGGAGTCGTCAGGTACCAGAATATTGCCGTCGGGCTGGCGTGTAAGGAATCCATCGGGGTCATCCAAAGCCCCAGAATTAACGAAGCTACCGACCCGGCTGATACCATCGGGATCAGTAATCTCAAATACACCCATTTCAACCGGCGTTAGGGCAAACTGACCACCAAAGGTAAATACCCAGGGAGCAGCAATGGTCCCGGAGCCGCTCACCGTAATATCACCTACCTCAATGCCATCAATGGCAAGCAGCGCATTGGCGATCTCTGAGGCTGTGACATCAAAATCTAACTCCAGATCAGCGATGGTTCGGCCAGCCCCTATTACTCCAGTCAGCTCAATGTCTAGTCGGAAAGTGCCCGATGTCGCCTCAACCGCAACGTATTCAATGTGATTGTCCACCGGTACGGCTTCCTGGCTGTCAGTCCTGGAAGCCGTGAGCAGGCCAACCAAGTCCATGTCATCCATTTGTACCGAAGTGAACTCGCTTGGTCGCAGGAAGCGCCACGGATCCAGCAAGGTGCCAGCGCCGGTTACGGTTAGGTCACCACCGACTGCCGCTTCTAGCGCAGCTTCCACTTGTAAAGCTGTCGCGTTGAAGGGCAGGTCAGCCGTTGTTTCCGATGTCCCATTGTCTCGCTGGAGCTGTATATTAAAGTCTCCGCTAGGAGGAAGCGGGGGCACAGACGGAAAGAGATAAAGCGTCGTGTCGTACGGCGTCAACACTGCTGGGTCAACACCATTAGGTCCGGCCCCGTAGATATCTTGAACAGGATTATTGCCTCCCATAACATCGTAATTGACCCGGTAGATCACGTTAGGGATACGGTCGGATGCGACATAAAGGTAGTTTTCGTCCGCCGCTAAGCTTGGTGTTGCGACAAACTCGACACTGCTAGTGACACTTTCAAAATTCGCTTTCGTGGCATAGGTGATGAAGGCGCCAGTATTCGCATTGACCTGCAGCATGCTGTCATTGCTGTCGTCCATAACATAGAGAAAGCCATCGAAGCCGATCACCAGCCCCTCGAAGCTGCCACCATCGTTATCGTCAGTATTAATCCGTGCCAGCAGCTGCTCCAGTGTGCCATCCGGTTGCCGCTTGATTAGCACATCTCTGACTATATCAGCCTCGTCAGGAACGCTTTCTCTCACCTGAGCGCCAAACACCAGGGCACCATCGTCCAGCACGACAATGCCATGGTTAAAAATACGTACATCGTCGTTAGACTGCTCTGATGTGTCTAGCCCAAACAGAGTGAGGATATCATCTACCGAAACAAGCACTGAGATGTTGGCATCCGGAGTGATCGACAAGACGCAATCACATTCTTGCTCCAACGCATACAGTTCATCGGTGCCATTGGGAGGTAACAATGGGTAGTCGGCGCTAGCCACGCCAAAGCTGGCAAAGACCAAGCTCCCGATCAGTGTATTTCTTAATTTCATTTTTTTGCCCTTAATTGTACACTTTTGCTTCGAAAGTTTAGGACTATGTCGAACAAATCGCTTTGAACTTTTTGATGATCTTTTGCCATCATTTTCAATGACAGAAACATGGGCTAGGCTGCTTATTGCACGAAAAGTTAGGAAAAATACTACCTTAAGCACGCTTGTGACTAAGCGAACTGGCGAAGCAAAAATATAAAGGTTATTTAAAGAAAGTTGCTGACTGGGGGATGGATATTCTTAGCCCTTAAACTCTGTGGTGCCATTATCGAGGAACTTTTTGTTTTCACTGATGACTATGTTATAACATAACAAAATAGAAGTTAGTCAACAGCATGAAAAAGCATCCAGTTCAGTTTATTCGGCACAGTATCAATCTATTCGAACAAACTCCTCGCTTAGTTAGGAACGTCCTCTACCTGCTCTCAAGCGACCATCATTTTTTACGATGGCTTTTCAAAAAACAGTGTCTTTGGGCGCTAGTTGTATTTGTTGCACCGGCTGTTCAAGCCCATCCCCATTCCTGGATTGATATGAAGACCTATATCGAAGGCAAGGATGGGATGATCACCGGTTTTAAAATGGAATGGTCGTTTGATGCGATGACTTCGGCCTACATGCTTGATGGTGAAGATATTTCCCCCGAAAACGAGCAGCAGACGTTTCGTAAAGTATCGGCATCAGTGCTGGAAAACATGAAGTATGAGCATTACTTTACCTATTTTTATGATGGCGATACGCCGATTAAGTATAAAGTGGCTCACAGCGAGAAACTAACGCGTGACAGAGCCAAATTAGTGCTTAGTTTTGAACTTCCTCTTTCCAAGCCCAAACCGGTTACGCAAGAGACATTGCGCCTGTTGATTTTTGAGCCGAGTTATTATGTTGATATGGCTTGGAAATCGGCTACTGATGTTGTTTTGTCCGCGGATCTTACCCGTCAATGTCAGTTGGAAATGATTGAGCCTGATCCGACACCTGAGCAAATGACTTATGCCATGTCTCTACCAGCCGATGCCGATCCGGATAATGCGTTGGGGCAGTTGTTTACTCAAACAGTGAAAATCCATTGTGCGGCTGTGTCTGCTGCGAAATGAATAATCGTTTATATCAAGTAAGTATGTGTGAAACAGATCTTATCTCACTCGGAGCGCAATAATATGGGAAACCGTCGACTTCACCGACGCCGCTGGTGCATTGCTGCGATTGTCTCATTGCTGCTGGTTATCAGCTTGTATCAGTTGTGGCTAGTTTGGCCGTCACTGGTGGTTGATAGCATTCAGTGGCAGCGGGAGGTAAACGCCCAACTGGCAGACTTGTTATACGATGCGAAGGCGAATCCGTTGATTGCTGGAGGTTACTTGTCCGGATTCAGCTTTCTTTATGGCATGCTTCATTCGCTAGGGCCAGGGCATGGCAAGGTGATTGTTACTACATACCTTGCGACACATCCGACAAAGATTAAAGCAAGTTTAATGCTAACAGTGATTTCGGCTTTTTGTCAGGCGTTGGTTGCAATTGCATTAGTGAGTGTTCTTGTATGGGGTTTTAGTGCGTCTATGCGTGCTGTTAACCAAAAGGCGATGCTTTTTGTATTGTTGAGCTTCGCGCTGGTAGCCATATTGGGAGGCTTGATATGCTGGAAAGCAATAAAGCATATTTATCGTTCAATGCATCACTCTAAGCTTAAGGTGACAGCTCTGACCCCGCTGGCTGTTCGCTCATCAGATGAAGAGGGGCAGTTTGCGTTAAAGCCAGCAGTTCAACTATCAGCCTTGCCCTCAGCAGGTAAGTCCCATTTAGTGAAAAGCCATCATAACCATCATGATGGGTGTGGATGTGGCCATCAGCATGTCGCAGATGCAGAAGCGATTAACCGGGCTTCTACATGGAGGGAGTATATCGGTATTGTTGCAACAATCGGGATCAGGCCTTGCACCGGGGCCATTATGGTACTTCTGTTTGCCAATATTGTCGGGCTTTACTGGATGGGAGTTGTAAGTGCGATAGTGATGGCTGCAGGGACAGCGTTTACGACCTCCCTCATTGCTATGATGACCCTGACCGGGAAGCATTTGGTTAAGCGTTATCTGATGGTGGGTAACAGTCGTGGTAAGGGGGACTGGAATCTGGCCGGGTATTACCTTCAGTTTCTTGGTGGAGTATTGTTAATAGTGATAGGCCTGCTGTTGATGGGCGGACAAGATTACGGTATTTCCCCGATGTTTTCGATGTAAAAGCAGTAAGCCCTGTTATGTTACCCAAAGCAGGACTTATTGGTTTCTATCTCATTAGCATTCAGGCTTTATCTAAACGATTTCAATGGGCCCGTGATCATCACAATGATCACCATGCTGATGGTGTAAGCGACCATCGACAATATAGTCAATGTGATCCCCGTGTTTTACTGCTTCGTGGCCACAACCAGGCCCATGAACGTGTTCCCCGCAGGAATGAACAGCATTACATTTGTTGGGGTTACTTCCGCTAATTTCGATAACATGCTCGTCACAGTGATCCCCATGAGGATGATGCAATACACCATCAACCAGATAGTCAACATGATCACCATGGCGAATAGCGGTATGCCCACAATCTGAACCGTGAACATGTTTTGGGTGAGAGTGAGTATTAGAACATGACATCCATGTATCTCCTTTAGGTAGTTAACTAAAATCACTACTAATTTTAGTAAATTATTTCGTGAAAAAAGTACGATTAGAGTGAAATGTGATGTTACTCAACACGTTTCTATTTGTGTTGTTGCTTATTGGTGTAACCTTATATCGACTTGCAATAAAAAGGTTATCCGAATTGTTCTTCATGCAGGGATGTTCTTTTGGTGCTTTGCCTGAATCAGGTAAATTCATAATGCCTTAAATATATGCTTGTCGACATCAATTGATATGTTATAACGTATCAATTGAAAGGGCGATATCATAACCAGGTAGGTAGATGGACAAGATCAGCACAATTATTGAGCATGCAGAGCAGAGCTGTAAGGCGCGTGGAAGACAGCTGACGTCAAAGCGAAAACTCGTGCTTCGCGCGCTGGTTCACGCCAGTAAGGCGCTCTCTGCTTATGAACTGGTGGATTACTGTAAAACACATTTTGATCAGAGTATTCAGGCGATGTCGGTCTATCGGAGTTTGGATTTTCTTGAAGGTGAGCATTTAGCCCATAAGCTGAAGGTATCCAACAAATACATCGCGTGTTCACATATCCTCTGTGATCATGAGCATGGCATTCCCCAATTTTTGATTTGCTCTAAGTGCAACAAAATTAGCGAGCAAACCATCGATCCTGTAATGATTACTGGCCTTCAATCCAACGCTCGTCAAGAAGGCTTCACCGTTATAAACCCTCAACTTGAGATTAACTGCGTTTGCGATGACTGTGCCCGGTAAGGCTCGAATGTGTTGCTGCTGCGACAAGGTCCCTATGCACGCACTTTACATACTTAGTTTGTCTACCTATTGGACCCATTGTCAGCCACACAATAAAAAGGAGATCTCTAAAGATATGTCAGCAACGCTCATTAAAAATGCCCGTGTGGTAAATGAAGGAACCATTACAGAAACGGATTTACGGATTGTCGATCAGCGAATTGCAGTTATCGGAACTGACATTGCGGCGAAACCTAATGATGAAATTATCGATGCGCAGGGATGTTATCTTCTTCCGGGAATGATTGATGATCAGGTGCATTTTCGTGAGCCAGGCTTGACTCACAAAGGATCAATTGCGACAGAATCTCGCGCGGCTGTGGCTGGTGGTATTACGAGCTATATGGAAATGCCGAATGTGAATCCAGCGACCACATCCATTGACGCCTTAGAGCGCAAGTACAGCATTGCGGCAGAAAACTCTCTGGCGAACTATTCGTTCTATCTTGGTGCTACGGAAGACAACCTTGAACACATTAAGCGTTTAGATCCAAAGACCCACTGTGGGGTGAAGGTATTTATGGGGGCATCGACGGGAGATTTGCTGGTCGAGAATCCGAAAGCACTGGATGCGATATTTCGTGATTCTCCTGTTCTCATTGTGACCCACTGTGAAAGTGGACCTGTCATTAGCCAGAATAGAGAAAACCTACTGCGTAAAAAGTCCACTCTCAGCATCGAAGATCACCCAATCTTGAGGGACGATAAAGCGTGTTATGCCTCGTCTTCTTATGCGGTTGATTTGGCAAAAAAATACCGTAGTGAGCTTCATGTCTTGCATATTACTACAGAAAAAGAACTTGCTTTGTTTGAGGCGGGTCCTATTCAAAATAAGCATATTACTTCCGAAGCTTGCGTTCATCATCTTTGGTTCAGTAACCAGAACTATGCCGCCTTGGGCAACCAAATCAAATGTAACCCTTCAATAAAGAATCAAAGCGATCGTGATGCGCTGCTTCAAGCTTTGCATACCAATCAAATCGATATTATTGCCACCGACCATGCGCCACACACCTGGGAAGAAAAACAAGTGGATTACGACCAAGCGCCAGCAGGTTTGCCTTTGGTACAGCATGCCTTACTGAGTTTGTTCGATCACGTGAACTTGGGGCACCTCAGCATGGCTCAGGTTGTTGAAAAAACAGCGCATAATCCGGCAATTCGTTATGCCATTCGCGATCGCGGCTTTATCCGAGAAGGTTATTTCGCTGATTTAGTACTGGTGGATGCTCAATCCCCGACCATGGTCACCCATGAAAACAGTCTGTATCACTGCGGATGGTCGCCTTTTGCTGGTCATGAGTTTTCAGCACAGATCAAAAACACTTGGGTAAATGGTGATTTGATGTATGCCAATCAAAAGGTAAGGGCAAACCTAAATTCAGCAATGCGACTGTCTTTCGAACGATAACGATACTTTCTGAACAGTAAAGTCACCTTATAAAGAGAAATCAATATGTTAAGAAGAAACCCAAACGGCCATATGCCTGAGGTGTCGGAAACGGCGTTTATCGATCCTACTGCGATCATCTGCGGCAAAGTGATCATTGAGGATAATGTATTTATTGGCCCTTATGCGGTCATTCGCGCAGACGAGGTGGATGAGCAAGGGGATATGGAAGCTATCGTGATTAAACGCGATACCAATATTCAAGATGGCGTTGTTATCCATTCTAAAGCGGGAGCAGCGGTGAACATTGGGGAACGTTCATCGATTGCTCATCGATCCATCATTCACGGTCCCTGTGATGTCAGCGATGATGTATTTATTGGCTTTAACTCGGTTGTATTTAACGCTGTTATTGGCAAGGGGTGCGTGATCAGACATAACTGTGTGGTGGATGGGTTAGACTTACCAGAGAATTTTCATGTGCCGCCAATGACTAACATAGGTGCAGGTTTTGATCTGAACAGTATTTCGACAGTGCCGCCAGAGTACTCGGCTTTCTCCGAGTCTGTAGTCTCTGCAAACCATACGCTTGTTCAAGGCTATAGGAGAATTGCCAATGAGCTCTGACAGTAAACAAATTTTAGGTGTGCCAACCAACATCATTACTGGCTTTCTTGGGGTGGGTAAAACCACCGCGATTCTTAATTTAATGAAGGATAAACCAGATAACGAACGCTGGGCTGTGTTGGTCAATGAGTTTGGGGAAATAGGCGTTGATGGTAGTTTACTCCAAGGCCAGCAGAGTGAAGAACAACAGGTGTTTATTCGTGAAGTGCCGGGAGGTTGCATGTGCTGTGCAGCTGGTTTGCCGATGCAAATTGCTCTTAATCAGCTGTTGTCAGAAGCTAAACCCGATCGATTGTTGATTGAGCCGACTGGCCTGGGCCATCCCAAAGAGGTTCTGCAAGTGCTGTCCTCTGAGCATTATAAAAAAGTGCTCTCTCTGCAAAAGAACGTGACCTTGGTGGATGCACGCCAACTAGCAGATGAACGCTATACCAACCATGATACTTTTAATCAGCAAATAGCGATTGCCGATACTGTGGTTGGGAATAAGTCAGATCTATATCGAAATGGTGACAAAGAGAAGCTCAATGCTTATGTTGCTGAATTTGGCCGTCCGAATACCCAGGTGATTTTCGCCCAACATGGTGATATTCCTTTTGCTGAGTTTGAAGGTGAGACAAGCATTCACGAGCATCCTCCACACCACCACCATCATGGTCATAATAAGCCTCTCGCTTCAGAAGAACCGATGCCAGAGAGTGGTGTGCTAAAAGCGATGAATGAAGGAGAAGGCTTTCATAGTATCGGCTGGCGCTTCTCGCCAGATAAGATATTCAGTCGTCAGAAGATCATTTTACTGTTGGTTGAGTTAAACGTTGAGCGTATGAAAGCCGTGTTTATTACGGAAAGTGGCATCTTTGGTTATAACCAGACGCCAGATGGGTTGACCGAAGTGGAACTGGATGATTGCGATGAAAGCCGTATTGAACTGATCTCAGATACGGTTTTGGATACGTTTGAAGCACAGCTTCTAAGCTGTGTTGAGGATGGTAGTCATCGTCTATCTGAGTACACAGAGTAAGAATTTCATTTTTTGATATCTCCTCAGCGATGACTCGTAGAGGTTAAAAAGAAAAGGCTCACACGGTTTGAATATAGCGTGTGAGCCTTTCTTGTATTGCAGCCAAAAGAGCGAATTAATCGCGCCTGATTTGCACAGAATGACAATGAAGCCGGCATATCACGCGGTAATTTTTACTATCACTACAAGACGAATTAAGTACCTTATTTATATTGTTTCGAACCTGACTGTAAGAACAATTTACAGAATTAGGGTTTAGCGTCGAGGTTGATGATTATGCCTTGGTGGAGTATTTTACTAATTGCGTATACGCTAAAGGTAACTGATAGCAATGTATGTTAAACAAGTGATAAATAACTTTTTAACTATCAGCAATATGAGTGGATGAGTTATTTAATATGTGAATCTTTAAGGATAGAGGATGAATCATATGCCCATTTCATTTCGGCGCAACCTGATATTCTGCTTGTTTATCGTGCCAGCAGTACTGCTTGCTTTCTCCACTAACGTCTCAGCAGCACAGGATGGCTACACACTAAAGGTTGGCCGTCTCACATCATCACCGCGTAAGGATTTAGCTGAATTTAGCGTATTTACTGATTATTTAGCTAAGCGGTTACAACATGCAGGAGTTAGCGGTGGCAAGGTTGTATTTGCCCGCGACATTAATGAAATGGCCCTGTTGATCAACAACAAGCAGGTGGATGTCATTTCTGACTCACTCTATCCCCAATTACAGTTACGAAAAATCAGCAATCTAGATTTCCTGTCCAATGAGCACCGTGACGGTGTCTCAAGTTATCACTCGATTTTGGTCACCCGCAAGGATAGCGGTATCAATCAGTTGAGTGATTTAAAAGGCAAGATGATCGCCTTCGAAGATGAGACTTCAACACCTTCGTACTTTGTTCCCCGGGTAATACTTACTCAGACAGGCATGATGTTGGTTAAAGGGACGCCAAGCCCTGAGCAGGTGGGTTATACCTTTGCTCGGGAAGAGATCAACATAACCAAGTGGGTACACTCAGGCAAAGTTGCCGTTGGTGCCTTAAGTAGTAAAGACTGGACGAACCCCAAGCGGGTTCCGCCTGCGCTGAAGGCAGATCTGCGGATCATGTACCGCAGCGCTGAGTTTCCCCGCTCCATACTGGCCGTTCGTACCGATCTGGATCCTCAACTGATGCGTGCGTTGCGTAACACTCTGCTGGAAACAACCATGACTGTGGAGGATAAGGCTGAAATCTACCCTTATCGCAGTGTCACAGGCTTTTCACCCGTAATGAACGACAAATTCGATTGGTTTGAAACACATATTACCGACATAGATACTTCATTGCATCGCAAGGACTAATATACATGCGTCTTCATTGGCGAGTATCTCTGATCACCGCAGTGATATTAATTGCACTTGTGATCACCTTACAGCAATCCACACTGTGGATGGTGGATCGTTATGTTGGTCAATCGATGGAGCAACAGTTCAAACGAATTGGCTCGCAGCTATATAACGCTCATACCATTCAGACGTTGCAGATGCTGGACTTTACTCGTGGCAGCCTGCGACAGCCGGTCTACACGTTGGATATCGACTTGATTGCTGAGCTCGTTCACGCGCTAAAAAGTCAGGAAGATGTACTGGAGGTAATGATATTTGATGCTGAGCTGTCTGTTTTGCATGATGGTGATTTTGAAAGCCTTGGTCAGCCACTGGCGTCGGCACTCGTTCGTTTAATGGCATACCCTCGCCTGAACCAAGAGTATTCCCAAGCAGAATTAGAGAGCATGGTGCGTAAGCGGTTAAGCCAGCCGCAATCGTCAGAAAGTTATATGCTTCTTAGAGGCGGT
>NZ_JAKRFQ010000085.1 GCF_022347985.1 Photobacterium sp. OFAV2-7 | reverse complement strand
GTTAAACAGGCTGAGCCGCATATGACGAGAAAAACGTTCGTTGATCAATTCCAGCGTGGGCATTCGCCCACGCACGATCCGGTCTTGTGACGAGAAATCAAACGAGATGACACCAGCACTGCTGTCACTCCCGCTATCCTCATCATCTTCTACGTCATCGACGCCATGAAGCAGGGCATCGATTTCGTCCTGAGTTAGTAAGTCACTCACATTAAACCTATTGCATTACAAAGCCAGTAAAGAGTACTCGCTCGACAACCTGGTTGCCGGAGACCTTTACCATGGCATTCTGGACTGAAGACAGTGCCTGCTGACGCAGATCCGCACGCCCGTTCGGGGTCCGAAGCTGCTCTACCGTTGCTGCACCGAAAGTCTGAAGCAATGTACTTTCAATCAGCGGAATATGTTGGCTGGCCGTAGACTCGTTACTGTCACCACGGACCATTAGCTGCACCTTCACCTGCACGAGACGATCTCGCTTGTCACCCGTTACATTAAAGATAAACGGCTGCGGCAGAATCACATAATAAGCCGGTTCGAGCTTCGCCGGCTGTGCCTGCGGAGTGACTTCGGCCACTTCGGCTTCAGGGGCATCGTCGCCCATAAAGAAAAACCATGCGCCGGCACCGCCGCCAAGCAGCAGTACAACCAGTGCAACAATGATAATCAGTTTTTTCTTTCCGCCGGAGTTTTCTGCGCCTTCAGCCATAGTCCTTATAATCCTTTCTCTATCGCGACCACTATTAAGGGGTCATTGTTATTATGCATAATAATCGACGCGGTCAGATGACTGACTCACGTACATATCTACGGGCTCAGAGCCTCCCGGCTCTGCATGCTGGTGGCGCGAGCCACCATTGCCCTGCTGACCGCCACCGCTATTTTGCTGGCCAGCATTGGTCTGGTTTTGTTGCTGGTTCTGCTGCCCGGCAAACTGCTGGCGCGAACTATCTTGCTGAACCGAAGTTTGGGCCAATTGCAAACCTTGCTGGTTCATCAACTCGCGAAGCCGCGGCATCGCCTGTTCGACCAGGTCCCGGGTTTGCTGGTTGCCCACGGTAAACTGCACCGATGCCTGATCCTGATTCAGCGACAGCTTAATCTGTAGTTTACCCAGCTCAGGCGGGTCCAGGCGTATGTCGACATGCTTGAGATTCTTCGACATCATAACCTGCACTCGCTCGGCAAGCTGATCACCAGCCTGTTCCTTGCTCAATTGCAACGGACTTTGCGCCAGCGCAGCTTCTGCCCGCGCCTGCAGTGTCGCCTGCCCCTGCTGCGTTGCCGATCCGGTCAGTGAATGCGTCAGCTCGGGGGATTTCGCATCACTACCCGTTTCAGCCGAAGCCAACTCCATTGCCGCCATAGCGCCCGCGCCTACAGCCGCAGCAGTCCCGGCTGTGCCAGCAAGCTGGGCCTCTGTTGTGCCGCTCACAGATGCTGCCAGCGCCTGGCTACCCAGGCCTAAATTCAATGCCAAGGCCTGACCCGACTCAGGGGAGAGTGCAGGCTGGCTAGCGGCTGCCGACAATGCCCCGGTAACAGCAGTTGCTGCTGCCGTATTGGTCCCCGGCACATTGCTTGGTTTATTCTTACTATCCAATAACTCAGAGGCGACTTGCTGCTCCTTCGTCAGCTCCGCGGTTCTTGGATTGGACGATTGTAACAGATCCACCGAAGGTTGAGGGGCTGTCTGGGTACTTTTCACGTCAGCCCCGACAGCAGCAGTTGTCGCCGTACCGAGAGAAAATGCTTTCAACATACCGTCATCAACCATGCCGCCATCAGAACTGACGTCATCGCCTTCTGCTACAGACTCAGAGGTTTGGTCTCCAGCCTGTTGAGCAGACTGGCCTTCCACGATCTGCTGACCCGGTACAGCAAAGACCTTAGCCAGTTCCTCCTGGCTGATTCCGGCCACTGGCTTTTTTTCCTTCGTCGCGCTGGCTGTTTCCCTCGCTCCTTCAGTCACCTTGATTCTTTGGGCCACCGCGCTATCGGAGTTTTTGACTTGGGCTGCACCAACACCAGCCAAGGCAGCCGGAGCTAATTCGGCATTGCTCTTCTCCGGTGAAACCTTGTTCTCAGATTTCACAGCCTCTGCAACCGACTTACCCTCAGTCTTGCCCTTGTTCTTACTCTTCACCTCGCCGCTAACTTCACCTTGCTGAGGTTTTCCGGCTACCCCAAGCGGCACCTGCTCAGCCCCAACAGGCTTAACGGCCATTTGGTTAGGAGTCACTGACTTTTCTTGCCCCAGCTCTTTATTCACTGGCTCGCTCTGCGAGGCTGAGGCCGCCGATTTGGTCACTAACGACGAAACGGTTGCTGCCTGCGGCAAAGTTTTGCCATCCTGTCCATCTGCAGCAGTCGATGGTGTCGATGCCAGCTGTTTATTTGACTCCGAAAGGCGGTTCAGTAATGCCTCACCGTCATCCATTATCTTTTGCTTTGACGATGGATCAAGCGAGGTACTGCTATCTGGCTTCTGGCTGGCTGAGTTTTGCCCGTTTTGGTGATCTGTTGTTTGACTCTTGCTGACTTCAGGCTGGAGCTCGTCGTTGTTTTTCAGTCGCTTGCCTGTTTCCGGCTCACTCTGCTCAGCCGTTGCCGCCTCTTTGGCTGCTGTCTGGGAGACCTCTTTGCCAGACTGTTGCAACTCGGCTTCGCCCTCTTCGGCTATATCAGCCGGTGCTTGAGATTTCGCTACCGATGCCGCTTGTGGATCACCCTTAATGCTTTTCTCGTCCTTGACGCTTTTCTCATCCTTGACTGCCTGCTCACCCTGAATTTTTTCATCATCGGCGGCAGCTTGAAGCTCTTTGGCAAAACGCCCATCTTCCGGCGAGGCAACACTCTCCTCTCCCAGTAACGCTGAACTGGATTTTGCTCCCTCAGCTTTGGCCGAGGAAGGCGAAGGGATATCTGCTGTCAAAAAGCGAGATGAAAACATGGCGGCTCTTCAGATTAGACTAGTAATAATGCAATAGAATGCAAAAAATAAGCCAACAAGGCATACTAAGAGGGGTAAGTACAGACTAACGATGAATCCTGCGTGCAAACTGCAAGGTGGCAAACTCATCCATCAATTTTTGTTCTTGTTTATCACGCAGCAGTTGCCGCTCGTTATGTTTTTTTTCCAGCAACCATTCGATGGACCGGCGCTTTTTTCTGACCTCATTCCAATGCTCGCTACACTGCTCGACCTGATCCTCAAACTGTCTTCCCGCTTCCCTCTGTGTCACCAGGGTCTCATCCAGCTGACTAAGGAATTTTTGTAGGTGACCATAGGAGCTGGCCGTTAAACCTTGCTGTCCACGGGCCGAAAGCTGCTTACAGTAGTCCAGTCGGTACTGCTCGATCTGCTTTAGCTGCTCCCGATAGTTTTCCAGTTCGGTACGGGCATTGCTAAGGGCAAGTGACGCCTTATGCTCGTCATCTTTGGTTCTTTCCAGAATCAGTTCTAGTGCATTGTCTGCCATTATTGCTCCCGTTTACGCTCGGTTCCGTTAATCAGGTTCGTGACGGCCAGTTAGCCGCCCAGTGTGGAACGAAGCATATTCACACACATATCATATGGAACAGACTCTTTCATCGCCTGCTGCAGATAAGCATCCAATTTAGGCTTGAAGGTAAAGGCCTGATCGATAGCCTGATCGGTGCCGGGTTTATAAGCGCCAATCGATACCAGATCCTGGTTTTTTCGACATATCGACAAGATCTGGCGAACGGCCTTGGACATCAGCATATGTTCTTCACTGACAATGGCCGGCATAACCCGGCTAACAGATCGCTCAACATCAATTGCCGGGTAATGACCGGCATCGGCCATCTCCCGCGATAAGACAATATGGCCATCCAGAATAGCCCGCGAGGCATCGGCAATTGGATCCTGCAAGTCATCACCTTCTGTCAGTACGGTAAAGAAAGCAGTGATCGAGCCCTGATGCTCCCCGCCGTTCCCGGCACGTTCAACCAACGCCGGCAACTTGGCAAATACCGACGGCGGATAACCTTTCGTGGCCGGAGGTTCGCCGACTGACAAGGCGATTTCACGCTGTGCCTGGGCAAAACGGGTCAGCGAATCCATCAACAACAAAACGTCCAGCCCCTGATCCCGAAAATATTCAGCAATCGTGAGCGCAGTCTGACACCCCTTTAAGCGCATCAGGGGCGAGGCATCTGCCGGTGCCGCAACAACGACAGCACGCTGACGGCCCTCAGATCCGAGGATCTCGTCAATAAACTCTTTCACTTCTCGGCCACGCTCACCAATAAGGCCGACCACCACAACCTGCGCCGTGGTTCCCCGGGTCATCATCCCCAGCGTGACCGACTTACCGACACCCGAACCGGCAAACAGGCCGATACGCTGACCTTTTCCGACAGTCAGCAAACCGTTGATGGCTTTCAGGCCAACATCCAACGGCTCTTTGATCGGCTTGCGTGCCAGCGGGTTAATCGGCTCGGCGCTGAAGGAAGCACGGTTCGCGGTATAAATATCCCCCAGCCCGTCAAGCGGATTGCCCACCCCGTCGATAACCCGACCTAATAATTCAGGTCCAACCGGCAGTCCGCTGTTCTGCAGAACCGGAGTGACCTTGGCGCCCGGCATAATACCAGTAAGCTGCTCACTCGGCATCAGGAACAGGGTCTCGCCGGAAAACCCGACGACTTCGGCTTCTATATCACCGTTGAGTGTTTCTACCTGGCACAGGCTTCCGAGCGGTGCCCGGCAGCCGACCGCTTCTAGCGTCAGCCCGACGACACGTACAAGCCGTCCGGATGCCACCGGACGACAGGCAGTATTATTGGTTTGATAGCGTGAAAGGCGTTCAGCCAAAGGAGCAGACATTACTGTCCTCCGTTATTCTGCTGGCTATTGGCCCCGTTGAATTGTTGTAGCAGATGGCGAATACGATCTTCAATAAAATAGTCAACGCTGGAATCACCGGACTGTACCTGAAGATCGCCCCGGTTCAAAGCAGGCTCGGCCTGAAGCGCCCAGTGGCGTTCAGCCAGATTGTCTTCTCCATAGGCTTCCCTGACCAACGCCAGATCCTCGGGATGCAGGCTAAGCCGGGTTTCTCGGCCAGCAATAGGAAGCGCACCGATAACTTCACGGATCGTATTCAGGATAACCTGCGGGTTGGTTTGAACCTCGACCCGGATTAACTCCCGCGTCAGGCTGGTAACCAAATTGATCACCTGAGTTTCGACTTCACTGTCGACTTGCTGTAGTGGGGCAGCCAGCTTTTCAACCAGCTGGGTCAGATGACTGACATGTTCGTTGATCTGCGCCTGGCCTTGTTCCAACCCTTGCTGCAAACCTTGCTCCATGCCTTCCTGCTGCCCGGCTTCAAGCCCTTCGGCCTTACCAACCTCAAGCCCCTCTGCATGACCGGCTATCCGCCCTTCCTCAAGCCCTTCTTCATAGGCAGAGTGGCGAATATCTTCAAGATCAGCAGCTGTCAGCGGTGGGGGGCCCTGCTCTTCCTCTTCCTCAGGCAGCTCCGGTGGCCATTGCGGATCATAGCTAATCGCATTATCCAGCGGCGCTTCTTGTTCATCAGCATAATCCGGATAGGCCCAGCGTTCGAGCTCCTGGGCCTGGTGGTCCGAAACCCGCAAAAAGCCACGGCGGCGGTCAGTACTCATAGCCAGCCCTTACGGCATTATTCTCTTTGCTGGAAAAACGAGGATTACAAGAATTCATCCGCGCCTCCGCCTGTTAGCATCAGCTCACCGGCATCAGACAGACGACGGGCGATAGACAGAATTTCCTTCTGCGCCGCTTCAACATCGGCAACACGAATCGGCCCCATTGCCTCCAGATCATCCTGAAGCATCTCAGCCGCACGTTTCGACATGTTACGAAGGATCTTGTCACGCAGCATATCATCGGCACCTTTAAGGGCCTGCTGCAGCAGATCCTGAGGCACATCACGCAGCAAGGTCTGGATACCGCGATCATCCACCTCGGCGAGGTTGTCGAATACAAACATCAAATCATCAATCTGGGTTGCCATATCTTCATCCGCTTCGCGGATCTGATCCATCAGCAGCCCTTCGACGTTGTTGTCCAGATAGTTCATGATTTCAGCAGCAGCCTTCAGGCCGCCAATTTTCGCAGCCTGTGCACCCGCCTGACCGGCAAACTGTTTCTCCATAATGTCGTTTAGCTCATGCAGTGCTGCAGGCTGAACTTCTTCAAGGTTGGCAATTCGCATCATCAAGTCAAGGCGCACACGTTCAGGGAACTGCGCGAGGATCTCGGCAGACTGTTCCGGCTCCAGGTAGGACAGAACGATAGTCTGGATCTGTGGGTGTTCGTTAAGAATAATGCTCGCCACCTGGCGCGGATCCATCCATTTCAGGGAATCCAGACCACGCGAGCCGCTGCCCATCAGAATTTGGTCGACCAGGTTGTTGGCCTTGTCTTCCCCGAGGGCGGCAACCAGGGTATTACGAACGAAGTCTTCGCTACCCATACCGATACTGGTGTATTTCTGGATATCTTCCAGGAAATGGCGATGAACGGCAGAAACCTTGTCCTGACTCAGGTCGGCCATCGAGGCCATTACCCCACCGACACGCTGAACCTGTTTGGGCTCAAGGTGGCGAATGATACTGGCGGCATCCTGCTCACTGAGGCTGAGCAATAAGATCGCAGCTTTGTCTGCCCCGGTTAAGGTCGAGACATCAAATTTTTTATCTTCTGTGGTTGCGACTTCGTTAGCCATCTTCTGTTACCCAACTTTTCACTACTTGCGCAGCCAGATCCGGTTCATTGGCAACCAGCGCCCTGACGGCTTTCAGCAAATCTTCATCTTTATGCAGATTAGGCAGATCCAAACTACTGCTGCTCAACTCAAGTGACTCGGCACCATCAAGCTCGGCACCAATCAGATCAATGCCTTCTTCACCAGCAGCCAGCATCGGCATACCATTTTCGTCCAGCGGCGTACCGTCCGCCGCCTGGTTCGGGTACAGCAGCTTGCGCATCGCTGGGCGAACAAGCACCACAACCACCACAATAATCACCAGTGCCGCTGCCAGCCAGCGTATCCAGGTATTGAAGTTAGGATGCTCCCAGATTGGCAATTCAGGAACCAGCTGTTCTTCAGGTAAGGCAAACGGCACTGAGATCACTTCCAGCATATCGCCGCGAAGCTCAGAAAACCCCACTCCGCCTTTTAGTAGACGGCTGATCTTCGCAAGCTCGGCTTCACTCACCGGAACACGTGTGATCTCGCCGGTTTCCGCATTAACAACCTGCTTGTAGTCAATAGCGACCGATACCGTCTGACGACTGACAATGCCAGTCTGGGCTCGTTTATGCCTGATGGTCGTATCAAGCTCGAAGTTACGGGTGGACTCACGGTGAACAGAGCCATTGCTTGAACCTTTACCCGACTGCATCTCGGCAATATCCTGAGGTATCGAGGCATCGGCAGGCGGCTGGTTGCTCAGTGCACCCGGAATACCGGCAACCACGTTGCCGTTATTGTAATCTTCCAGCGTATATTCACTTCGTGTTGCTGGTGTGGCCGGATCATATTTCTTTCGCGTCTCTTCGATGGCACTGAAATCCATCGACACATCAACCTGAGAGGTATAATTGCCCAGCCCGAGAACCGGGATCAAAATCGCATCAATTTTTTCGCGCAGGGCCTGCTCTTGTTTGCGTTCGAGTTCATATTCTTTGCGTTGTGCCGTAGCGCTTGGGTCTTCAGTACCGGAGCTCAGCAGACGACCATGTTGATCTGTCACCGTCACTCGGGTTGGCTTTAACCCGGGTACAGCTGTTGCAACCATATCAACAATCGAATCGACTTCCTGCTGGCCAAGCGAGCCGTTGGTACCCAAAGTCAGAAATACGGTGGCCGAGGCTTCCTGGTTATGACGGACAAATACACTCTGCTTTGGCATAGCCAGCAGCACCTGGGCTTTTCGTACCTGGCGGATCTGCTCTATCGCACGGGCCAACTGACGCTCACGGCTTAATTTTAGCCTTTCGCGTTCAAGACGCTGGGAAACGCCGAACCCCATATCCTGCATCAGGATCTCATCACCTTCAGAAACGGTGTTGTTCAAACCCGCCCGGGTCATTTCCAGTTTTATCGACGAAAAAGCATCGGCCGGAACACGGATCGTATTACCGTCAAGGGTGTATTCGATCTTCTTCTGATCGAAATGATCCAAAATAGGGATCAGCTCTTCAGTTTCAAACGTGCCAAGCGGGCGCATTTCCGGCTCTTTGATCCAGGCAACGACAAGTACGATCAATGCCACACAAATCGCCACAGACAGCACCAGAATAACCTGACGAAGTAGGTCTAGGTTACCCAGCATGCTGTCAACACGATTAGCACTTTTTTCTTCTGTATCAGGATTTTGCAGCTCCAGGTCAGTATCTGTAACGACCGGGGCCGGGGCATTACCTGCAACGGCTAATTCGTTGTTTGAAGATGTTTCCGACACTCATTAATTCCTGAATTAAACTGGCATGTTCATTAATTGTTTATACGCATCCACCAGCTTGTTACGAACCTGGACAGTCGCCTCAAACGCAACACTGGATTTATTTCGGGCGATCATGACATCGGAAAGCGACACACTGCGATCCCCCTGATCAAAACGCGTAGCCAGCTCGCTGGATTCTGACTGAAGGTTGTTCACCGTTTTAACGGCATCATTAAGTACTGCGCCGAAATCCGAACTGACCTGCTGGCCTGTCGCCGGGCGAGTCGTGTTCTGGGCTTCCAGCTTCATAGCTTGCATTTCTGCTTGTAGTCCGTTGACTTTCATAATCTTCCCCCGACAGTCAAAAATTTGTCACCTCAAAATGAGGTGTGTTTTTATTAATTCGATTTCTTACTGCTCAGCTTACGACTTTCTTTGCTGTAATTAGCAAGCTTACCGCCAGCATGACTCAAAAGACCAGCAAAATTAAATTTTTACTCTAAACTGGGATCTCAATTCCGGCATCTCGCATTTTTGCGAGCTTGTAGCGTAAGGTCCGCGGACTGATCCCCAGCTTTTCTGCGACGTCTTTCCGTCGCCCTTCACAGGCACGGATTGTTTCTAAAATAATGGAAAATTCCTGCTCCCGGAGCTCATTGCCGAGTCCGTCGACTGAAGGCGGCACCTGAAGCGGTTCAACCGTCGGCGACGGTGTTGCCAATTCTACCGCGCTTTGCAGGCTTTGTGCATCCAGCCAGTCAAGTCCTTCCAACAGAATATGCTCACATTCGATATTGTTGCCATCGCCAAGGATCAATGCCCGCTGAATAACATTATCCAATTCGCGCACATTACCCGGCCAAGCATATTGTTGCAACTTCACTAAGGCAGACTGACTGATTTTTGGCACAGGCAGCCCCTGTTTAACACAGTGGCGTTCTGTCAGGTATGTCGCCAACGGGGCAATATCCCCTTTTCGATCCGTCAGGGCCGGCCATACTAATGGAAAAACATTCAATCGGTAATATAAATCTTCACGAAAATTGCCTTCAGCCACATATTGCTTCAGGTCGCGGTTACTAGTCGCCAGTACTCGGACATTAAGCTTGATACTCTTGCGGCTGCCCAGTCGCTCCACCTCACGCTCCTGCAATACCCGCAGTAACTTGGCTTGCAAGTTCAGATCCATTTCACTGATCTCGTCGAGCAGAATGGTTCCACCCTGTGCCTGCTCGAATTTCCCCGGGCAAGCCTGAATAGCGCCGGTAAACGCGCCTTTCTCGTAACCGAACAATGTCGCTTCCAGCATATTGTCCGGAATAGCCGCACAGTTAATAGCGATAAACGCCCCTTCATGGCGATCGGAGTGGTCATGAATATAGCGAGACATGACTTCTTTCCCCGAGCCACTTGGCCCCAGGATCATCACGCTGGCATCCGTTTTTGTGACCTTTTCAGCCAAGGCTAATAGCTTCAGGGATTTTTCATCCGCCACAATGGC
>NZ_JAKRFQ010000084.1 GCF_022347985.1 Photobacterium sp. OFAV2-7 | reverse complement strand
CACGGTATTAACTCCCTGTTATAACTGCTGGTTAACGTAGCTCAGCATCTGGTCGACGGTTGAAATGACTTTCGAGTTCATTTCATACACGCGCTGCGCTTCGATCATATTGACCAGCTCTTCCGTCACATTTACGTTCGAGGTTTCCAGCATCGACTGGCGAACCGAACCCAACCCGTCCAGACCCGGTACCCCTTCCTGGGCATCGCCGCTGGCACCAGTTGGCAAGAACAAGTTCTGACCAATAGGTTCAAGGCCACCCGGGTTGATAAAATCAACCGTCGTGATCTGACCCAGCACTTGGTTCTCCTGCTGGCCTCGAATACGCGCAGAAACCTCACCATCCGTACCGACGGTTATCCCAACCGCATCTTCCGGAACAACAATCTCAGGCTGCAAGACATAGCCAGAGCCGGTGGTCACCAGCTGGCCTTCACCGTTGATAGTAAACTGGCCATTACGGGTATAACCCATGTTGCCGTCAGGCAGGAGGATCTGGAAGAAACCGTCTCCCTCGATCATCATGTCCATTGCATTGTTGGTTGTCTGGGTATTTCCCTGGGTAAAGACCTTCTGCGTCGCTACCACTTTCGAACCTGCGCCCAGCATCAGACCCGACGGTAATTCGGTATCCTGTGTAGACTGGCCGCCCGGCTGGTTGATGTTCTGATAGAACAAATCTTCAAAGACAGCCCGGCTTTTCTTGAAGCCGACCGTCGAGGCGTTCGCAAGGTTATTCGAAATGGTCGAGATATTTGTCTGCTGAGCGTCAAGACCGGTTTTACTTACCCATAAAGCTGGATGCATGTTCTATTCCTTATTATCGGTTAGCCTAAACGCAGCAGTGAAGATGATGCCGCATCCATTTCTTCTGCTGTTTTCATTAATTTGACCTGCATTTCGAAGTGACGCTGCAAGTCAATCATGCTGGTCATTTCGCCGACAGCATTTACGTTGCTGCCTTCCAGTGCGCCATTTAGTAAGGTCACACCAGCATCGGCATCGAAGACTTCACCAGGATTCTTTGATTTGAATAATCCATTGACATCTTTATACATATCACGGTTATCCGGGCGAACCAGCTTAAGGCGATCGACGACTTCCATCGCTTCCGGCGGTGCCCCCTGAGGAAGCACGGAAATGGTTCCATCTTTGCCGATCTCAATTTTACTGATTGGAAGAGGAATAAAGATCGGACCGCCATTTTCGCCCAACATCAGGTTGCCATTGCTGTTTTGCAACATACCTGTCTGGTCGATTTTCAAATGGCCTGCACGGGTGTAGGCTTCTTGGCCGGAAGGATCCATCACAGCCAGCCAGCCATCTCCCTCGATAGTGACGTCCAGATCACGCCCGGTTGTCATGACTGAGCCCTGAGAAAAGTCCTGTCCCGGACGCTCGGTCATCGCAAAAACGCGAGACGGCAATCCTTCACCGTATGCCTGCATGCTACGTGCCTGCTCGAGATCAGCGCGAAAACCGGTAGTTCTCACGTTAGCTAGGTTGTTGGCATGTAGTTGCATGCCATACATATCCTGTTTGGCACCACTCATGGCTAAATACAGTGAACGATCCATTATTGACTCTCCAATCACAATCTAGTGAATATCAAGCAATAACTATGCCACCATTAAGATAGTGTAATAAATCAACGAATTGAGGATTTTCGCCCAGAACAGGGGCAAAGAAGGGACAATTTTATGACGGACAAGGACAAGATTTGCCGCTTAATCGACACAAGGCCAAAAAAGCGGCAATGATATTACGCGTTGCTAGCGCCTCTTGCTTATCGGATCTGCAAGATTGTCTGCTGAAGCTGGTTATCAACTTCCAGTGCACGCGAGTTCGCCTGGAAGTTCCGCTGGGCAGTAATCAAATCCACTAGCTCCTGGGTCATATCGATGTTTGACTGCTCAAGGGTACCGCTCTTAATACCACCGAATGCCCCCTGGCTGGCCTCACCCCAGATAGCCGCGCCTGAATCCTGGCTCGTTACCCACTGGGTACCGCCTTTCGATACCAGCCCCTGTTCATTGGGCACACGTACCATACCAACACGGCCTAGCGTCACGTTCTCACCGTTACTGTATGTTGCGACAATCGATCCCTTGGCATCGATGTCAACTTTTGCCAGAAAGCCGGTAGTTGCGCCATCTTCGCTAAAACGGCGGATCTCAAACGGTGCGGCATACTGAGTCGGGTCTTCAAACTGAATGTTCAGCTTCTGCGTCTCGCTTGCACCATTCATATCAAGCCCGGCACCAGCAGCACCCAGCTCCTCGGTCTGAATCGGATTACCGTTGTTGACCGATTTCACCGATCCATCGGTATTAAATTCGACATAATGGCCCTGGTGACCACTGGCTAACGGACCGTTTGCATCACCAGAGGCAACCTCACCATCACCTTCCGGTGTCAGGTTGACATCCACCGCTTTCTCACCTGAACTATCCGTCACGGTATAGTACACCGCCCAGCGGTTCTCGGCACCGGCGGCACCTGCTGCACCTTCAGCAGCGGGATCGGCTGGAATCGGGTTACCATCGGCATCAACAGCAGGCGCAGCCCCACCCGTACCACCATTGTCTTTGACATAATAGGTGGTCATCTTATAAGGCTGGCCCAATGAGTCGTACATGGTCAGTGAGGTTGACTTGTTATAGGAGCTCGGATCGGTGAAGTCGAACTCGCTCGGGTTTTTCGCCTCGGCTGAGGCTGGCAGGTTCACGCCGATCTCGATATTCTCTGACTCCTTCGGCTGGCCGAACTGATCCGGCACTTTCATTGCCTGAGATTCATAGGAGGTCACCTGATCCGTTTCCTGATCAACCTTATAACCCAACAAGTACTGGCCTTCAGAGTTGACGATGTTGTTGTCCTTGTTCAGGTGGAAAGCACCATTACGGGTCAGGCTATTGTTCTGAGGCTGTAGCTTGTCATCGGCAACCGCAAAGAAACCACTACCCGAAATCCGCAGATCCATCGGGTTGTTGGTATAAATACTGGAACCTTCGTGAAATTGTTGCGCAACCACCGACGTCTGTACACCACCACCGGTTGTGGTCTTGGCATTCGAAAACACCGAGCTTGAATACACATCGCCAAACTCGGCACGCGACTCTTTAAAGCCGAAGGTATTCGAGTTGGCAATGTTGTTACTGGTGGTATTCAGGTCTTTCTGTGATGCCCCAATACCACTTAGTGAAATATTAAATCCCATGTTATGAATCTCCTAAGACCTGTTATACCTTACCGACTTCAAGTACTTCGGCAAGTTTGAATGGCGAGTCAAAGCCCGCAAGGTTAAGCATGACATTGCCATCACCATTACCAAGCAACACACTGTTTACATTTGCATAGGTAGACACATCAAATTCCCGGCTTTCACCATCAACCAGCCCGGCAACTTTTAGCTGATAGCGACCTTCCGGCAAGGCATTGCCACTTTCATCGGTGCCGTCCCACTCAAGGCGGTGCTCGCCCGGCGGTTTAGCCCCCATATCGAAGGTTTTAATTAACTGGCCCTGCTCGTTTTCGACCCTGACCATCATATTATCCAGCGCCTGAGGCAACCTAACCATGCCGGCCATGCCACCTTCAGCCTGCTTCACCCCAGTCGAGCTAGGGATAAGTACATCACGGCCAACCAGCGAGGATGCCTGCAGCGCCTGGTTCGAGGTCATGGCAGAGTTCAGGCTGCCAAACTGCTCATTCATCTGGTTGATCCCGTCAACCGTGGCAAACGATGCCATCTGGGCAATCATCTGATCATTGCCAACCGGTTTGAACGGGTCTTGCTGGGCAAGCTGCTTGGTTAGCAACGAGAGAAAATCTTCCTGCTTCAGTTCATTCTGACCAGTAGTAATTTTCTGATCTTCCTGAAGCTTTTTCTCTTGCATCCCCTTGAGTTGATCAAGGTAGGACAAGTTGCTTTGACCTGCGCCGTTAATACTGGTCATAACAGTTACTCCTTACCCTTATTTACCCATCTGCAATGTGCTCATTAGCATCTGCTTGCTTGCATCTGCTACCTGGACATTGCTCTGATAGGAACGAGAAGCTGAAATCATGTTGGCCATTTCTTCCATAACGTTGACATTCGGCTTGTAGATATACCCTTCAGCATTCGCCATCGGATGCTGTGGGTTATATTCGGCACGTAGCGGCTTCTGGCTTTCAACAATGCCTTTTACCTGTACCGGCACGCTTTCATCACGCTGATAGCTGGCATTCTGCAGCGCTGCTGCAAAAATCGGGTGCCGAGCCTTATAAGTTTCTTCTGCAGAACTACTGACACTGTTGGCATTAGCCAGGTTACTGGACGTCGTGTTCAGACGAACAGATTCTGCACTCATTGCCGATCCTGTGACATTAAAAACGTTAAACAAACTCATTTATTATTCTCCTTTTAATGCCTTGCTCAGGTTCTTAAACTTGGAGCCCAGAAAGTCGAGTGATGCCTGGTATTCCAGTGAGTTCTGCATAAACAGGTTTTGCTCAAGCTGCGCATCGACCGTGTTGCCGTCGCCGGTATCCGGTTGATTAGGTACACGGTACTTTTGCTCGCCCATTATTTTGGTGGAGGCAGATATATGCCGACCATCAGTGCGGCTCAGGCCAATCTTTGCCTCTGACGTTGCCGCATTCAATGCACGCTGAAAGTCGATATCTTTTGCTTTGTAGCCTGGGGTATTGGCATTGGCAATGTTGCTGGCCAGTGTTTCCGCGCGCTTGGCACGCACGCCAACCGTGTGCTGATGAATACCTAATGCTTTATCAAAAGAGATGGACATAGCTGCCTCCAAAAATCGTTATTGATATAGAAGCAAATGGTGTGCCAAGTTTTAATGGCAGTGTGTTGGGGAGAGTAAGTATCGAGGAACTAGGGATGTTCCTCGATAAAGTTGGGTTCTGGGTACAGCTTTTTCTTGAATCTATTTTAGCTTGTAAATAATTCCCGGGTTACAGCGGATCATCTCAAACTTGTCGGTCAGACCGGTCAGTGACTCGGACGCACCCAGCAGCAGGTAACCGCCCGGATTCAAGCTGGCAGCCATTTGGTTCAGTACTTTCGCCTTCATTTCCGGCGAAAAGTAAATCAGTACGTTGCGACAGAAAATCACATCGAATTTACCCAATAGCGCATAGCTGTCTTTCAGGTTCTGCGGCCGGAAGTTCACCATCCGCTTCACTTTGTCGTTAACCTTCATACGGCCGTCACCATTGTTTTCGAAGAAAACACGGCGGCGATCCGGGGAAAGCCCACGGCTCAATGCCAAATTGTCATAAACCCCGGCACGACAGGTATCCAGCATAGTCTGCGAGATATCTGTCGCCGTGATCTGAACACCACTGGCAAGCATGCCAGGGCGACGATTTTGGGTTTCCAGCACCGTCATCGCAATCGAATACGGTTCCTGCCCGGAAGAGCTTGCCGATGACCAGATTTTGATCGGACGCTTATTGGCAGCAAGCTCCGGCAAAATCTTATCCCCCAACACCGCATACGGATAGGTATCGCGAAACCACAACGTTTCATTGGTTGTCATGGCGTCTACGGCTGCAACACGCAACTCCCGGTTGCGGCCACTGATCACAACTTGCAATAACTCGGAAAGAGATGATAGCGAAAATCGGCTGACCAATGGACTCAGGCGGCTACGAACCAAGTATTGCTTACTGTCGCCAAGTACAATGCCGCATTGTGCTTCTAAAAAACGGCAAAAATCGCGGTATTCCTGGTCTTTAATTGTTATAGCTGTCATCTACTACTCTTTAATTAGATTATTCCGGCATAGCGGCCTTCACCGCAGCCCCCAGCTCATCCGGGTTAAACTTAGGAATGAAAGCATTCGCACCTACACGCTCAACCATGGCCTGGTTAAATACCCCACTCAATGAGGTGTGCAGGATAACATGTAAATCCTTTAGGTTGGCATCATTACGAATTTCTGCCGTTAGGGTATAGCCATCCATTTCCGGCATTTCAATATCGGAAATAACCAGTGCCAGCTGATCATAGATACTGCCGTCTTTGGCCATGACCCGGAGCTTCTCAATAGCTTCCTTACCATCCTGAACCAGCACACACTCGCAACCAATAGCTTCAATCGCTCGCTGGATCTGTTTACGTGCAACACTGGAGTCATCAGCAACAAGCACGCGACGGATAACCGGCATATCATCAACCAGCTCTTCCAGAACCGTACCGCTAATATCGGTATCAACCGGAGAGATCTCGTCGAGTATTTTCTCTACATCCAGAATTTCAACCAGCTCATTGTCGATCTCAGTCACCGCAGTCAGGTAGTTTTCCTTGCCGGCCCCTTTTGGCGGCGGCAAAATGGACTCCCAGTTCATGTTGATGATGCGCTCAACAGATGATACCAGGAAGCCTTGGATCGAACGGTTAAATTCCGAAATGATCACAAAACAGTTGTCCAGATCATCAATCGGGCGGCCACCGGTTGCCAGGCTCATATCAATAACAGAAATAGTTTGTCCGCGAATATGGGCAATACCCTTTACCAACGGGTGCAGGTTAGGCATTGTTGTCAGTTTCGGGCACTGAAGCACCTCTTTGACCTTAAATACATTTATCCCATAGCGCTGACGTCGGTTTAACCGAAAGGTTAGCAGTTCCAAACGGTTTTGGCCGACTAGCTGGGTGCGCTGATTCACTGAATCAAGTATCCCCGACATAAGGTGACTCCATGTTATGCGTTTTTTATTTCTATACGTGTTAAATGAGAATTCTCATTGCAAATCACATATGATGAGCTGAGGCTAATTGTAGCCCCTTAGACCTTGCATTAAAGAGTAAAAACCGTGACCCAAAGAACACATTTAACACTCTTAACCATTTTTTTCGGCCTACTGGCATTTTTCTTTAGCACTTTTGTGTCATCAGCACCACAAAATAGCTTAGATATGGTACAGCATACCGCGGAAGAATATGTCAAAACAATTGTCAAATCTCCCCCTAAAGGCCAACTCACTGTTAAGGCTGCACATTTAGATTCCCGGCTAAAACTGAGCACCTGTTCCGAACCGCTTAAGACCTCGGTGCCCGGCAAGCAATCCCTGACGGGCAATATCACGGTACTGGTCAGTTGCAGCACCGAAGGCTGGCAGGTTTATGTCCCTGTTCGAGTCAAGCAGCTCCTTCCCCGGGTTGTCGCCGCCAAGCCACTGGCCCGTGGCGCCGTATTGTCAGCCTCCGACCTGATGGTACAAATGATTGAGACCCGGTTTCAGCGCGGGGTGGTTTTCGAGCACCCACAACAAATCATTGGCTCTAAAGTAAAGCGAAATGTTAACATGGGAGACGCCATACAGGGCAATGATATCTGCCTTGTTTGTCGAAATGATGCCGTCCTTATCAAGGCCGGTCGCAGTGGGCTAAATATTGTCACCAAAGGGACAGCACTGTCCGACGGCTCACTCGGGGAACAAATACGGGTACAAAATGCCAAGTCAAAGCGTGTTGTCGATGGTATTATCACCGGCGTCGGTGAAGTCACCGTAAACTTTTAATTAAATGCTAAAGTTATTACAGACCCTGCCGAAGTAATGGCTGTCTCTAGTAAATTGTGCAAAGGCTTTTTTTATGGCAAGTATTGATCAGCTACGCTCCGGTCATCCAATGACCACAGCACGCAGCAATCATGGCAACGTATCAGGATCGACATCAGGGGCTGCAAAAAGTCAGCAATCTGTGCCAAGTGGACCAAAAGATGCCGTTTCGCTCAGCTCTCAGGGCAAGGCGGTCGGACAAATCCACCAGCAACTCGCGGCTGAACCAAGTTTTGACAGTGCTAAGGTTGCGGCAATCAAAGATGCGATTTCCAATGGTTCCTATGTCGTCGATGCCGACAAGCTCGCATCGAACATGATGAAATTTGAAGATGAGCTTCGTGGCCTCTAGAGCCAGCTCGACATTACGATACTCAGAGAGAACTAAATGGCCCAAACGATTGAACAGTTACTAGAATTGCAGCTAGCAACATTGGAGTCACTCTCTCGCCTGCTTGAACAAGAAAAAGCAGCCATTGTCGAGCGAAAAGCGGCAGATATCGCCAAACTTGCCAATGATAAACTTGCCCTGCTCAACAAAGTTCAACAGCAAGATCACCAGATCTCCAGCCATGCCCAACGCCAACTGCTTGTTGACAACCCGGAATATGTACAGAAAGTTGAGTCGATAAAAGCAATCGTCAGTCGTTGCAAAGAGATCAATGAAGTCAACGGCGAAGCGCTTCAGCGTGCCCAACTTAGCTTCCATAAATTAAATAACTTATTCCAGCAAAGCCGTGGCAAACAGCAAATGACCTATAACAGTGAAGGGGTGGCACAAAACATCCGCTCATTGGGAACCAATATCAAAGCCTAGCCCTAGCTCCCAATCCCACATTTTTACCTTTCATAAAAAAAGTGCACTCTAAATGAGTACACCTTTTTTAGACGTTACTGCCAGCATCAAGTACTGGTCACAACTAAGCTTGAACCTGATAACGCTTAAAACATGGTTTCCTGATTACTCGGTACATGGAAGACTTCGCCATGTTTTTTCATCTTGTCCATTTTACGCAGGTCCAACTGCATCTCAGTCACAAAGCTGTCGCCGACAGGATAGCTACGAATTACCTCGGCACCTCGGATAATGCCATCTACCGCACCATCGGTGTTTTCCACACCGAGTTGCTGATCTTCAAGCTCCGCACGGGCACTTATACGCATACCGTAAACTTGCTCAGTCAGTTCGCGGTAGGCATCAATTTTCGATGCACGCATCGCCCGAACACGCTTTTCTTCAATCGTACGGCCACGCTGCTCACTGATAGAGGCATAGCCGACAGACGTGATCAGATCATCATTACGGATCTCTGTTAAAGGCTGACAGCCCGCCAACGCCATGAAAACTAGCAGAAACCAGTAACGCATAACAACTCCTAAGGTTTTAAGACAACAGTATTGCGGTCGAATGTATTCACTTCGTTGCGAATAATAACGCCATTCTGGATCCGCATTTTATTCAAAGTATCTAGGTCACGTCCAATTCTATCGGCCGGTAGGAAGCCTTGCGCCGATGCAATCACAACCCGCGAGCGCATACCGATGATCCTGGCATTAACCAGCACCCCCGCCCCCTGACGCAACATCGTGCCTGTCAGTACGTAGTCAACCGGCTGTTCACCGGCCAGTTCCCGCCAGTTGCGGCTGATAGCAAAATCACCATCAGCAGTAACCTTGATCGCTCCTGTCGCTTTGTAGTCAACAACGGTATAACCACGCTGTTGCATTTGGAACATGAAACCTTCCGTTACGGAGTTACCCAGCCAGTTAGTTTCATTCATTTCCTGCAAGTCAACAAATGATGTCACAGCCAGTGGCGTCTTCGCTGTCAGGTACTGGTTCGATGATACCAACTGCTCGGTCAGCCCCTCAATAAAGAAGTCCATCGTATGACGTGGCGTTTCCTTTAACAGAAAAGAGCTGCCCATATAGGGCTCTTTACCGTTATATATCGGAGAATAAGAGCAAGATACAGTCATCGCTGCCAGTATCAGGACTATCCATTTTTTCATTCTTGCCAGCTCCGGATGAAAATAGACTTGTAGCCTGTTATCGTTCGTATAAAGAAAAACTTTACTCGTTATTATCTAGCCGTTTCAAAAAGTGCTACTAGGAACACTCTTTGCATAGATGTTCCAAACTGAATTAAAGAAACGGCAATTTTCTTTAGCTAATCACTGAGCAAGCAATTTTCATACCGAAGTTAAAATATGAACAAAAAAATTATTAACACCTTGAGCAGCCTATGTCTTATGGCCGCATTTCAGCTTAATGCCGCCTGGCTTGAGGTCACAGGCTCTGCCGTTATGCTTGAAAGTGAAAAGACAGCCAGAACCAATGCGCTGGAAGATGCCGTTTATCAGGCGATGGGGTATGCCGGTGCCGACCTAGCCAGCTTCCCGAAACTTAAGCCTTTCCTGGCCTCTGTCCGTGACGAATACCAATTTAGTGGTAATGAGGTGCGCCATGTCATGGTGACGGAAACCCGTA
>NZ_JAKRFQ010000083.1 GCF_022347985.1 Photobacterium sp. OFAV2-7 | reverse complement strand
AGGGCACGGGGTTACTGAGGGGGTAGACACACGCCTGTTCCCCCTAAACCACAGTATCCACCGGGATTTTTGGCCAGGTATTGCTGATGGTATTCTTCGGCAAAATAATAGTTGCCTGCCGGCTCTATTTCAGTGGTAATTTCGTGCAGGATTTGCTGCTGCTTCAGGGCGCTCTGGTAGTATTCTTTACTTTGCTGTGCCAGCTCGAGCTGTGAGGCAGAAGTCGTATAGATGACAGAACGGTACTGGGTGCCGATATCATTGCCCTGTTGCATTCCCTGTGTTGGGTCATGGTTTTCCCAGAAATGGGCAAACAGTTGTTCGAGTGATATCAATGCTGGATCAAAAAGAATACGTACCACTTCGGTATGCCCGGTTTTTCCGGTGCAAACTTCTTCATAGGTCGGATTTGGGGTAAATCCTCCGCTATAGCCAACAGACGTACTGTAAACCCCGTCAAGTTGCCAAAAGAGCCTCTCAGCACCCCAGAAACAGCCCATACCCACAATGAGCTCTTCTAGCCCTTCAGGCTTATAATCATTGATTGGTGTACCATTGACAGCATGTGGCTGGGAAGGAAGGATTGGGGTAGCCCTGCCAATGAGCGCAGCCTCCGGCGAGATCATGACTTGTTTCTTTACTGACATTGTTATTTCCTTTTACATTGTCTTTACAGAGAAAGTAGAGGAATCTTGGCAGACAATCAATATCGGTTGATTTGTCTTTATTTTATGTTGGCAGTTATGACTGCCCTTTGTCAGAATTATTACTGCGCGCTGCAAACAATAATAAAGCTGTTATTGGTGAAACCTAATAAGAATGAACAAAAACATTAAGCGGTTTAGCCTTACCGCAATTGCTCTTGTTGCTTCTGTCCCGGTTTGGGCAGAGACCACATTGGCCATTAAGGGGTTGAAAGGAAGCCTGAAAGATAATGTCGAGGCGTATGTCTCGGCCATTCCTGAAGATGACTACAGTATTTCAATTCGCTTTCGGGAGCAGCTCGAAGGCGAGATTAAAGACGCCCTTAAAGCGCTGGGGCGCTATCAACCGACATTTGCTTATCAGGTTGAGAAGGACGGAGATGATAACGAGCTGATCGTTACGGTTAATGCCGGACCGAAGACAACAATAGCCAAAAGCGATATCCGTATTACAGGTATGGCTGAGAGCGATCCGGATTTTCTGGCACTGAAGAGAAAAAGTGGGCTTGGTTTTGGCAAAACGCTGAATCATGGCAAATATGAGTCGTTCAAATCTTCCCTGAGTAGTCTGGCGCTGCGAAAAGGCTACTTTGATGCAGAGCTAAAGAAAAGTGTGTTGGAGGTGGCCCCGACACGCAATGAGGCTTTTATTACGATCGAGTTTGCTGCCGGACAACGCTATAACTTTGGCGAGACGGTATTCACAGGCAGCCAAATTGAAGAAGACCGGCTGCAATCACTGATCCCCTACGAAGAGGGCGACCCATACCTTGCTTCTACTCTGGGAGAGTTTAATCAGCGACTATCTAATGTCGGCTGGTTCTCCTCGATCTTTGTCGGCGGAGATGTTGCCAACCTAAAAGACAATAGCGTGCCTGTCAGGGTTGCCCTGGAGCCACAGGTCAGAAACCAGATAGAGACAGGTATCGGTTACTCAACCGATGTTGGTACGCGTCTTAAATTTAACTGGCGCAAGCCCTGGATGAACAGTGCTGGCCACAGCCTCAATGTGAAGACTGAGCTCTCGAAGGTACAGCCTAAGATCGAGGCAACCTACAAGATCCCGCTTGATGACGTCCTCAATGATTATTACCAGATCATTGGCGGTATTCGCTATGTTGATAACCATGACACGGTCAGTACGGAATATAACATTGGCCTGGAGCGCCACTGGCGGCTGGAGTCAGGCTGGAAACGGGTGGCGTCGGTACGGTGGCTCTACGAGGATTACAAGCAGGGGGCTGAAGAAAGCGGCGTGTTGTCCATGATATTGCCGGGGATCAGCTATGACAAAACTCGAAGTCGTGGTGGTGCTATGCCTACCTGGGGCGATAAACAGCTAATCTCGATCGAATACTCCGATCCGGCTTTTGGTTCTGATACCCGGCTGGCAAGGTTTCGCGGGCGGAGTGCCTGGATCCGCAGCTCCGGCAAGGATCACCGTGGCCTGTTGCGGCTGGATGGTGGTGCGGTGATTGCGGAGCGGATAGAAGATGTGCCGCCATCACTGCGTTTCTTCGTGGGTGGTGACAATAGCCTGCGTGGTTATAGCTATGAGTCGATTGCTCCGAAAGACAGTAAGGGCGAGTTACGTGGTGGTACTTACATGCTGACCTCGACCCTTGAGTATCAGTACCGGGTTTACGGTAATTGGTGGGGAGCATTGTTTTATGATTATGGTTCCTCCTGGATAGATACTCCGGATTGGTATCGAGGAGTGGGGGCCGGTGTCCGTTGGGCATCGCCGGTCGGCCCGATTCGTCTTGATTTTGCATGGGGACTGGAAAAGGAAAGCGATAAGTTTCAGCTGCATTTTGTTCTGGGGCCTGAAATATGATCTGGGTAAAACGTATAGCACTAGGGTTGCTGGCACTGTTATTGGTTTTGGTGATTGCTATCGCATCACTGTTGTATACCCCGGCAGGCGTTAAGCTGGCTGTTTGGGGCGCACAAAAGGCCTTGCCGGCCCTGTCGGTAGCCGGTAGCTCGGGAAGCTTGCTGAAAGGTTTTACGCTGGAGCATATCGCCTTTCAAGATACGCATCTTGATCTGAAGGCAGACAGCCTGGTGTTGACGCTTGAAGACAGTTGCCTGCTAACCCCGGCAGTTTGTGTGACCGAGCTGAGTGTTTCGGGTGTGCAGTTTGCCATGCCCGAGTTGCCCCCGTCGCAGCCGGATGCTGAAGAGAGTGAGGTTGAGCCTCAGCCCGTGACTGAAATTGTGATGCCGCTACCGATACGTATTGACCGGGTCGCGCTGGATGATATTAAGCTGGATATTTTGGGCAACAAGATTGCCTGGCAGTATTTTTCTACCGCAGCGGAGATTGAGGAAAGCCAGTTAATACTCAAGCCGACCGACTGGCAGGATATCGAGCTTACACTGGCTTCAGCTTCTGAGGCAGACAGTACGGTTACGCAAGCTGAAGCTGAACCTACCGGTGAGCCTATCACTTTGCCTGAAGTGGTACTGCCTTTGTCGTTTGATATCCAGCGCTTTACCGTTAAGAACTTTACACTCAACGGCGAGACTCCCCAACGGGTGAATGTGCTGGACATAGCTGCAACGGCAACGGGCAGTGATGTGTCACTGAGCAAGCTGATACTGGATGTCCCGCAGGCCAAGCTTGATGCGACTGCCGGTATTTCGTTGAGCGGTGATTACCCGCTTCAGCTAGAAGCAGGGCTTGATATTGCAATGGCTCCTCTTGAGGGGCATAACCTCAAGCTCAAGGCTGACGGTTCATTGGCCGAGCTGGCGCTTGATGCAAGCCTGAAAGGTACGCTTGATGCGTTGCTGAGTGGCAAGCTGTCTCCGCTGGAGCCGACGCTACCTTTCGATCTTAATCTGTCCAGTAAGCATATTCAGTGGCCGATTGATAAAGAAGCTGAATTTGAAGTGACAGATACGGCATTAACTGCTGCCGGAAGTTTAGACGGGTTCAAGTTCAAGCTAAAAACCGATGTTGACGGAGCGCCGATGCCTGCCGTTGCCGCAAACTTATCGGGGCAGGGCGATTTGACTCAGGTAAGCCTGGATAAACTGGCTATCGAAACCCTCGGCGGTGCGATTACCGGCAAGGCCAAAGCCAGTTGGAAGGAGTTGGTTAACTGGCAGGGGCAGTTAGATTTTAGCCATATACAGCCCGGGCTTGAATGGCCGGATGCCAAAGGAGATCTCAGCGGTAAGCTGCGAACGTCTGGGGGGCTGACCAAGCAGGGCGGCTGGTTTGTCAAACTGCCTGAGCTATTTATCGACGGGGTGGTGCTCGAGCAGCCGTTTACACTTGATGGGCAGCTTGATGCCAAAGATACCGCCGGCAAGGGAGATATTGAGCTGGTTACCGATCATCTGAGGTTAAAGCATGGTCCTAATGGACTGACGGCAAAAGGCTCCTTGAGCAAAGAATGGGCGATGTCTGCGCAGGTTGATGCCCCGGACTTGGCTCAATCGTTACCGGATTTGCGTGGACGTATTCAGGGAGACCTCGAGCTGTCGGGAAAACTTGCCGAACCGGATATTGATCTTCAGTTGGACGGAGAGGCTTTAGGTTGGCAGGAGCAGGCCAGTCTTCAGCGGTTTGCACTTAAGGGACGGGTAACACCTATGCCGGCGCTAAAGGCAGATGTGAGGCTGACGGCTTCTGAAGGCAAATACGATACGTTTAAGCTTGATGAGTTAGCCTTGGTCTTCAAGGGGACCGAAGCTCAGCACAACCTTACACTGAATGTCGATGCCCAACCTGTGAGCGCGAATATCAGTCTTGAGGGCAAGCTGGATCGCAAGACTGGCTGGCAAGGGGTATTGCAGCAAGGTGAAATTGATACGGAAATTGGTCCATGGCAGCTAAACCGTCCAACGAAGCTAGGTTATAACCTCAAGACACAGTTGGTGAATGTCGCCGCGCACTGTTGGCAACAGGACCAAGCGTCGTTGTGCCTGATCGAAGCTCTCGAGGCAGGGAGTTCGGGGCATGCCAAGGTCGCCGTGAACAATTTCGGTTTTGATCGTATTGCACCGTTTATCCCTGAAACTATTACGCTAAAGGGGGAAGTAGGTGCCAATGTGGAGGCGACTTGGGCGCCAAAGGCGTCTCCGTATGTGAAAGCCCAGGTTCGCCTGTCGTCGGGCTCAGTGGTTCAACAGGCCGATCCTGAAGCGCCGGCCCTGACAGTAGGCTGGGACAAGGTGACGGTTAATGCCGAGATGAAGCAGGACATCTTAAATGCCGACTGGCTGGTGGCGGTGAAAGACAATGGCGATATCTCAGGGCAAGCGAAAGTTAGCCAGCTAACAGGTGAACAGCAACTGGAGGCGAGGCTTAAGATTGATCGCTTCATGCTTGGTTTCCTAGCCCCGCTGATCAAGGGCTATGAACAGTTTGACGGCCAGGTTGATGCCAACCTGACCGTTGCTGGTCCAATCATGCATCCGGCTGTCACCGGATTGTTGGAACTGACTAATGTGGAAGCGATCGGCCGTAAGGTGCCGTTAGATGTATCCAAGGGTGATATCACCGCGACCTTTAATGGTTACAATGCCACCTTGCATGGCGATATTATCACGCCGGATGGCGAACTGCTCTTGCGAGGCAGTGGTGATTGGCAGGATCTGGCGCAATGGAAGTCGGAGCTACAAGTCAATGCACGCGATTTGGAAGTCAGTATGCCTCCTCTGCTCGACTTGAAGGTGTCACCGGATCTGATGATCAAAGCCTCTCCGAAATACGCGGAGATCACCGGCAATATCGCTATTCCATGGGGGCGCATCACCATTGATCAGTTGCCGGAATCGGCAGTGTCAGTATCTGGTGATGAAGTGCTGCTAACCGATGATCTACAACCTGTCGAGACAGAGCCGCCAATCCCGTTTGAAATCAACACCAATATTTCGGTGAATATCGGTAGAGATGTCAGGTTGTCGGCGTTTGGCCTGAAATCCAGGCTGACAGGTGATCTGAACGTACGCCAGAAGGATAAGGGACCGCTAGTATATGGTGAGGTGAACTTGCGAGATGGTACCTATCGTTCATTTGCCCAGGAGTTGGTGATCCGCAAAGGTCAGATTCTGTTTAATGGCCCGGCGGACCAGCCTTATCTGTCGATAGAGGCAATTCGTGATCCGGACAATGTCGAAGATGGTGTGATTGCCGGGATCCGGGTCAGCGGCCCGGCCGATGAACCGACAGTGGAGATCTTCTCCGATCCGGCGATGCCCCAGCAAAATGCACTGTCTTACCTGCTGCGTGGTAAAAACCTCGATACCGAGTCTGGCGAAGGTGGCAGTGGCGATGCGATGACGACCGCACTGATCAGTATGGGGCTGGCCAATAGTGGCCAGCTTGTCGGTAATGTCGGCGAAGCGTTTGGTGTCCAGGACCTGACATTAGATACCACGGGCTCGGGAGACGATTCTAAGGTGACGATCAGTGGTTATATTGCCCCCGGTCTGCAGGTAAAATATGGTGTCGGGATTTTTAACTCCATTCCTGAGTTTACTGTTCGTTACCGGTTAATGACAGATCTGTACGTTGAAGCCGTATCCGGCCTCGATAGCGCCGTCGATTTACTGTATCAGTTTGAGTTCAATTAAGGGTTGGTTGTTGTGGCAAGAGTGTTTGTGTATGGGACATTGAGGGCAGGCCAGTCGAATCATGGCTTGCTAGAACAGGCATCCAGATTAGGGGCCTGTCAATTAGTGTCGGGCTATGTGCTTTTTAATCTCGGTAGTTATCCGGGGGCAAAAAAGAGCAACTCGAACCATGCTCCGTTGTATGGGGAAGTCTATGAAGTGGACAGTCGTACCATGGCCTTACTCGATCAACTGGAGGAGTATCCTGAGTTGTATACCCGTGAGCTGGTCGAGACGAAATACGGGGCAGCCTGGATTTACCTTTACAACCCTTCTGTCGCTGGGTTGCCTCAGATTAGCCGTGGTGACTGGTGCCAACGATAAAACTGTCTATTCGGCTTATTCGCTGCAGATGTTGGAGCATTTGCTATGGACGCGGCATTGCCTTGTGTAATGCCTCGTAGCTTTCACCGTTGTAGATATACTGATAACCCAGTTGCTTGAGGACTTCTTCTGCGATTCCGGAACGCCGTCCGGAGCGGCAATAGAGAAAAATGGGCTGGGTTTTATCTTTGGCGATCGTGGTCAGCCTGTCGATTTCATTAAAGGGGATGTTGATAGACTTGGGCAGGTGCCCGGCGATAAATTCTTCATTGGTTCGCACATCAACAATCAGCGGATTTCCTTCCTGGTGTAGTTGCCAGAATTGTTCGGGTGTTACCACTTCGGCCTGAACTGGGGAGGCAAGAAGAAGGGTGAAGAGAATGAGTTGACGTATTTTGCTTAGCATTTTACAGGACTAACCTCTGAATAATCATATCGGTGTTGTAAACGCTCCTTGTCAGCCTGTGAGAGAAGGAGCGTTATTTCTTAACTGCTAGCCAGTTACTTTTCCTGTGCTCGCTTGAAGGATTCTACAATTTCTTCCTTCGCAGCCGCAGCATCTGCCCAGCCATCCACTTTTACCCATTTACCAGCTTCCAGCTCTTTGTATCGCTCGAAGAAGTGGGTAATTTGCGCTTTTAGAAGATCCGGTAAGTCATTGACGTCCTGAATATGGTCATACTCCTTGCTGAGCTTGCTATGTGGGACGGCAACCACTTTAGCATCTTCGCCGGACTCATCTGTCATTTTTAGCACACCAACCGGACGGCAGCGGATCACTGAACCCGGAACTAGCGGATAAGGGGTTGGTACCAATACATCGACAGGATCGCCATCAAGGGACAAAGTATGGTTTACATAGCCATAGTTACAAGGATAGAACATCGGCGTTGACATGAAACGGTCGACAAACACTGCGCCGGTATCTTTGTCTACCTCGTATTTAATTGGGTCGGCATTGGCTGGGATTTCGATAACAACGTAGATATCTTCAGGGATGTCCTTTCCTGCTGGCACCTGATTAAGGCTCATGATGTATTCCTTTTATTGAGTTAACTAATTGTTGACGATGTAAGAAATTATAATACCAACTTCGTTAACGAGTTGTCTATTTGGTAACCGTTTTGCCCTATTATGGCGAGTAGAAAGAAGTGATGAGCAGTGAGAGAGTTGAGGTAGAAAAAGAAACAGGCTGCCGGGGCAGCCTGTTATATCGGGAATCGCTTTTATTCAGGGAACTCTTCCAGGAAGGTTTCTACATTGCGGACCATCTTGGTCGAGCCGACAAAGAATGGCACCCGCTGGTGCAGCTCAGTCGGTTTGAGATCCATGATCCGGTGTTTACCGTCAGATGCCAGGCCACCGGCCTGCTCAATCAAAAATGCCATCGGGTTGCATTCATACAGCAGGCGCAGTTTGCCGTTCGGGTGAGTCGCAGTACTCGGGTACATATAAATACCGCCCTTTAGCAGGTTGCGGTGGAAGTCAGCAACCAGAGAGCCGATATAACGGGATGTATAAGGACGGTTATCTTCTGGCACGTCTTCCTGGCAGTGCTTGATGTACTTTTTCACACCCATCGGGAAGCGGATATAGTTACCTTCGTTAATGGAATAAATACGGCCGTCTTCCGGGATACGCATGCTTTCGTGTGACAGGCAGAACACACCCAGTGATGGATCGTAGGTAAAACCATGAACACCGTTACCTGTGGTATAAACCAACATGGTCGAAGAGCCGTAGATGATGTAGCCGGCAGCAACCTGGCGGTGTCCTGGCTGGAGGAAGTCTTCTTCAGTTGGCGGGGTACCAACTGGCGAAACTCGCTGGTAAATGGAGAAAATAGTTCCGACGGAAACGTTTACGTCGATATTCGAAGAACCATCCAGTGGATCCATCAAAACAACGTATTTCGCGTTTAGGTTTAATTCTTTGTTGAAGGCAACGGCTTCGTCTTCTTCCTCACTGGCGACGCCACATACCTGATCTCGGGCTTCAAGCGCGGCCTTGAATTTCTCATTTGCGTAGATGTCGAGCTTTTGCTGATCTTCACCTTGAATATTCTCGCCACCGGCCGATCCTGTGATATCAACCAAGCCTGCCTTGTTGATTTCACGGTTCACGATTTTAGCCGCTAGCTTTATAGAGCCCAGTAGTGAGGAGAGCTCACCGCTGGCATGGGGGAAGTCGGTCTGTTTCTCGACAATGAACTCACCAAGGGTTCTAATATCGGACATATACAATCCTTGCATCATGTTGTCATTGGGGCAGTTAAGTCAGGTACAATGTCTCTTACGGACAGTTTTGGTACCTCTATATAGGATTTATAGCCTGTTAGTGCTGTAAATACGCATAAAGAATTGTATATAAAGATCTTTTTTATGGTACTGAAGTAACACCTAAGCGTGAAATCAACAGAATTTATTCAGTGAGCCGACAGTTATGCATATCCATATTCTAGGAATTTGCGGCACATTTATGGGCGGAGCCGCGATTCTCGCTCGTCAGTTGGGCCATAAAGTTACCGGTTGTGATGCCAATGTTTATCCGCCGATGAGTACCTTGCTTGAGTCTCAAGGTATTGAAATTATTCAGGGTTATGACCCATCACAACTTAATCCGGCTCCCGACCTGGTCGTCGTCGGCAATGCCATGAGCCGGGGCAATCCTTGTGTGGAATATGTACTGAACAATAACCTGCGCTATACCTCGGGGCCGCAGTGGCTGCAGGAAATTTTGCTGCATGACCGTTGGGTATTGGCTGTGGCCGGTACACATGGCAAGACGACGACAGCCAGTATGCTGGCGTGGATCCTGGAAGATTGTGGTTATCAGCCGGGCTTTCTGGTTGGTGGCGTGCTTGGAAACTTCGGTGTTTCCGCGCGGTTAGGTGAAAGTATGTTCTTCGTTGTCGAGGCGGACGAATACGATAGTGCTTTTTTCGATAAGCGTTCTAAGTTTGTTCATTATCGACCACGAACGCTCGTTATGAACAATTTAGAGTTCGATCACGCAGATATTTTTGATGATTTGAAAGCCATCCAACGCCAGTTTCATCATTTAGTGAGAACTGTGCCGGGTAATGGCCGGATCTTGGCACCCAAAAATGTCGACAATATCCAGCAGACACTGGATATGGGATGTTGGAGTGAGCTGGAATATACCGGCGAAGACGGCCACTGGCAGGCACGCAAGCTTGTGGCCGATGGTAGCCAGTTTGAGGTGTACCTGGAAGGTGAGCTCGCGGGTGTCGTGAACTGGGATCTGGTGGGCGATCATAATGTCAGCAATGCCCTGATGGCGATTGCTGCTGCACGTCATGTTGGCGTGACCGCGGATTTGGCCTGCGAGTCATTGGCGAAGTTTATCAATACCAAGCGTCGCCTGGAGCTGAAAGGTCAGGTGA
>NZ_JAKRFQ010000781.1 GCF_022347985.1 Photobacterium sp. OFAV2-7 | reverse complement strand
TCTTTTTGCCTTCACTGTCGCTGGGCACTTATTTCCGGCTTTGTTAAGTGGCGCTGGTGATATGCCTGAGGTGAAAACCGTTCTGGCACCATTTATTGAACTTAAAATACCACCTTTAATGAATATCATGACGGCACTGACGATTGCCTTTATGTTCGGGCTGGGGATATCAAGTACAGGTGCCGATCAGCTGAAAAGAATGAGTGATCAGGGCCGCGATATCATTGAGCTGTTTCTGAATAAAGTGATCATTCCGGCATTGCCATTTTATATTGCAGGTGTTTTTGCGGATATGACGGTCAAAGGGACGGTATTTGCCACACTGCACACGTTTAGCCTGGTATTGCTGGCTGTTATCGTGATGCACTGGTTCTGGCTAGCTGTTCAGTTTATTACTGCTGGTGCAGTTATGCAGCAGTCGCCATTGACGTTGTTGCGTACCATGATGCCTGCCTACCTAACTGCGATTGGTACTATGTCTTCAGCGGCGACCATTCCGGTAACTCTGCAGCAGACAAAGCGAAATGGTGTGTCTAACACTATTGCCAATTTTGTTGTGCCATTGTGTGCCAATATCCACATGTCTGGTTCGGTGATCAGTATTGCCAGTGTCGCAGTGGCGGTCATTATCATGACAGGCGCTGGTGCAGTACCAAGCTTGTTTGAAGCCTTGCCATTTATTGCCATGCTGGGTGTTACCATGGTGGCTGCACCGGGCGCGCCGGGCGGGGCAGTCATGGCCTCTGTTGGTTTGTTGGGCTCAATGCTTGGGTTCACCGAAGAGATGATTGCCCTGCAAATTGTACTGCATCTGGCACAGGATAGCTTTGGTACCGCCTGTAACGTCACCGGCGATGGTGTTATTGCTCTGATGATAGATAAGCTTTCTGATAAGCAGGAAGAAGAGCTGGAAGAGTTGGTTCCTGTCGAAGACACTATTTAATTTATTTAACGATAAGCTATCCATAGCTGAAGGCAGGGACGCCTTCGATTCCTCCCCCTCATTGATGTCCTTTCAAGCCCAGTATTGTCTACTTGCTGGCTTTAAATACTACCGTATCCGGATAGAAGGCATACCATGCAAACCAGTACAGCAGGGTTGAGCTGAGCTGCTGGCCGTCTGAATTACTGACCCAAGCCGACTGATTTTGGCTATCCCAATGAATAGTTAACGGCTTTCCTTCGAATTGATAACTGAACTTCTCTTGATCATGCTTCCGTAATTCAGAAAACGGGAAGGCTATATTTTGCTTGCTGCCTTTATATCCCAATACGGTTTCTTTTACCGCATAAGTTGATGGTGCCTGATTGGCAACAGGAAAATATAGGCGCGGTGTGCGGCTATAACCGGCATAGGGATCCTGAGAGTAACTGCGGTAAAAGCCGGTTTTGGTCGAGAGGACTTTGGTGTCGGGATGATCCTCTAACCATTGTTTCCAGCGGGTCAGTGTCAGCGGGTATTGTGTCAGGGAGGTGCCGGAGGCAACGCCGCTTATCGCCTTGCCGCGAATTTGTGACCATAGTGATTCTGTTTGATGATCATACATGAGGACATCTGAGTTATAGAGCAGCCCAGACACACCGAATGTGAGTACTTGCTTTCCGGGTTTGGCAAGAAAAGCCATCCCCGAGCCGCACAGCGGGCAGTAGCTAATAACAAAATGGCGACCGTCAATGCTGTCGTTGACAACTTCATGCCAGTTAAGAATTTTGATCGGATAGGCCCTGCTTTTGCCGTTCATCGTCAGGCCAAGTACAGTGTCGTGTTGTTTGAGGAAACGAGCGTTGTTGGCATTAATAAAATGCGGAGTGAGAATCGCGGGTATGCCATCTCTTCCAGGACCGCCAGAGAGGATCTGTTCTGCAGGAACCGTAAGGCGATCAAGAGTAAAGCCGTTAAGCGATGCGGCTTGCATACTTAACGGCAGAGTGAAGATAAGTCCGTAGAAAAGTGTTAACAACAACTTCATTGTTCCCCCTATCGCGCTCATATCATATAGACCGAGTCTTGATAGGGATCTTTCAATTTACTTTCAGATAATCTCCTTGATCATCGTTCCGTGCGAGGATAAAACCGTTGTCTGTATTGCTCCGGGGTGCACTGGGCATGCCGTTTAAATAGCGTAATAAACGGGGATGCCTGGTGATAGCCCAAGGTGAATGCGATTTCTTTGACAGAGAGCCCTTTGCGCAACAGGTGGAGCGAGTAGATAAATTTCCGCCGCTGACGCCATTCGGTGAAGCTCATTCCTAATTTGTCCTGGCAGTGTCTTGCCAGCGTTCGCTCGGTCGTATGTAGCTGGGCAGCCCAGTCTTTGATTGATTTTGTTGTGGTTGGATCTTGATCAAGCTCCTGCAAAATTGGCTTGAGAAGCTTGTCATCACTATTGGGCAGAAACTGATCGTGCTCTTTGGCTTTTACTACCTGATCCAGCAATACTTTCACCAAGCGTAAATCTTGTTCTGATTCTGGTACGGTAATACGCCGTTGTTTTAAGTCTC
>NZ_JAKRFQ010000780.1 GCF_022347985.1 Photobacterium sp. OFAV2-7 | reverse complement strand
CTTGGCGACCATAGCATTATGGACCCACCTGATCCCATGCCGAACTCAGCAGTGAAACGTAATAGCGCCGATGGTAGTGTGGGGCCTCCCCATGTGAGAGTAGGACATCGCCAGGCTTCCAATTTAGATTATCGCAGTGAACGTGCGGTGATTTGAGTGGAGCGGTAGTTCAGTTGGTTAGAATACCGGCCTGTCACGCCGGGGGTCGCGGGTTCGAGTCCCGTCCGCTCCGCCACTTATACTAAGCCCGAGTCGAAAGACTCGGGCTTTTTTACGTCTTTAAGATATGTTCGCCCGCAGGGCGAATGAGCTCCGCTTGTGTGCAAGCCCGGACTAGGCGCCCCCCGCCGTTCCGTCACTTCTTCGAAATGTGCGTCCCGGCAGAAATGCTGAGGTTTAACTGTATTGTTCATTTTTGTCCGTCCTGTGGCCGGACAGCCCAAGACTCTGCTAGGTGGCAAGGTTAATCTGAGAACCTTCATTCTTTTCAACTACAAAGTGTTTTGCGAGTAGTTCAAGCAGGCTCTCTTTGTAGGGTTCATGTTTCTTATTTCCTAATAGACTGGCAATTTCCTGGCCGACGGGAGAAAGACGGTAATATGTCAGGGAGACTCTTTTTTTAATCGGGCGCAGTAAATAGCGTGAACCTTGGTAGCCAAATGCAAGCGGAGACTCGACATCGATCTCGCCTGATTCCAGCTCGCTGCGGAGTAACAATCCCAGCTCCATGAGAACGAGTAAGTTCGAATAAGGTAACTGATAGCTTCCCAGCGCAAGCTTGTCGGAGGAAGGAGCACGTAAAACGAAAAGCCCGCTATGGCGAACTTTAATGCTAGTCAGCAGCTTTTTACTTTCATCACTGCCAAAATGACAGCTTAACATACAGGCGCGGTGAAAAGTTTGCGCCTCCTTTTGGGTCATGTTTCTGAGAGTATCGAGTGTTTTTAGGGACGTTGACCCTGGAGTAATGATCTCTTGCTTGAGTACTCGGCTCCATAGCTTTTGCATTGAGGCACCGCGGATATGCTTAGCAATGGAGATGAAATGATATAGCCAGTCGGGATCTGGTTCTCCGGCGGTTTCATCGCTGCAACTGTCGTATGATAGTTTAAAGATACGTTCCAGGTTTTCTTGTTCGTGCTGCGCCTCTTTTAACAACCGGTTTTCGGTTCTTTCTGCGATATCTTTTTCAGAATCATTTGCGATGAGATGGCTGACAGCGTAATAGCTGGCAAGGTCTTTGGCTCTTGCATGGCTACTTCGAATATAACTATTGGTTTCTTCTTTTTTTACCGCTGGTGCTACGGCTGTTTTTGTCGCTGTCTTGGTGTCCTTGTCTGCATTATCCATAGCGGGCTCAAGGTTGATTAGTCTGGCTATAGTTTTACCAGTTGATCGTATTATTTGGCAATATGCGTGACTTTTATGTTAATGAGTGGTTAAATTTGTTGCGTGATTGAGTTTTGTCGAATAGGAGTGAGGGAGGTGCTGATGAATAAGTCTGGAAAACGACTGACTGACGTGCTGCTGGTATTAGGCTACATAACAATACTGGCTTATCTTGCTATGTACCTATAGTGTTACAAGCAAGATAAGCCCTGAGTTTAAAGGGAAGATGAGCGACAGAGATTACATGTCATCGTATTCTTCTAAAGCCGTACCTTCTAATAGGTAGCCCACTTCTGCCATATCATGGCTGATATGTTGGGTTTGTAAGGTACCGACAACATATACCACATCCCACAATTGCTGGATGGGAGCGCCTTTTTCAAATTTCACGTAAATGATTTGATTGGGTGGTGGCGGTGGTACATGAATACAGGCCCCGAAGTAGGGAACAAGTAAGAATTCAGTCACAGCCTTGTCATCCCCTTCCAATGGAATAACGAAGCCGGGGATCTTTACCTTGCTGCCATTGAGTTCTGTACGAACTTTACCAATAATTGATTGCTTTGCAGCCGCACTATTATGGTCAAGTACAGGCATGCTATTGCTGTTGAATTGCTGCCTTTCTTGCTCGGGGACCAGGTCAATCCAATCCAGAGTCAATACATCGCTGGCATGGCTCATCAATGGTAGCCAGCAACATAATAAAATAAGCCATTTTTTCATTTTCTATCCTATTAAACCTTGATTGTCATACCGTCTGCCAGAGAGTGTTGGTAAGCACGCAGCGCCGGAAGTACCCCAACGATGATCCCTGCAAGCTGAACGATGCCAAGTAATAGCAGTTCGTAAGTTGTCAGCCCGCTGATCTCGATATATAGCCCGAATTGCTGCTGGATAAACGGTTGAACGATTAACAATAAGCTATAAAGCAAAGCTGTGCCAAGCGCAATCCCAATTGTTGTCAGTACTGTTGCTTCACTGACTAAGAGGAAGAATATATGGTTGGGTCTGGCCCCCATTGCTCTTAGTATTGCCATTTCACGGCGTCTTTCATTCAAACTGGTCAGCAGGCTCGTCAACATACCCAGTAGGCCTGCGATAACGACAAAACCTGA
>NZ_JAKRFQ010000082.1 GCF_022347985.1 Photobacterium sp. OFAV2-7 | reverse complement strand
AGTATGAAAAGTGCTTCTTTTCCTTCGATCATTTGAGTCCAAAATCGACCACTTTTTAATCAACCAGGTGCTAACTGCGAAGTAGCACTCATAAAAAGTTCATAAATACATAACAAATGCGAAACAGGTCAATTTTATTTTAATTGCCGATATGATATTTAATTAGTGACCAATCTGGTAAGGAAAGAGGTGCTTTATGGATAGCTTTGCATTCGATGACATTCTTGCAACAGATACACCGCGCCGTGCTGCACGCAGCAAACCCGTCAAACGTAAGTGGCGTGAAATTGAAGCTCTCAAGGACAAGCAGAGACTTCGTAAAGAATTAGAAGATATTGATATGTTCCGCGACTATTCCGACGATATCGATATTGATTAATTCACTCATCAACGCTAAAAAGCACCGGTATTTTGCCGGTGCTTTTTTCTATCAGCTCAGGGAGCCTGTCTGAACTTTTGCGAACTACACACTCAGTCGTTCTGCCAGGTTGCGGTAACGCTCTGACACCTTGTCTCCGAATAGCGGATCACAATCACACTCTTGATATTCAGCCGATACGGCAATCCAGTCTTCAGCCGTAAACGTTTTGCGGATCAAAGGAAGAACATGCTTTTCCTCAAACTCCAGGTGGGCTTTTTGCCTTGCCACGAAAGTGTTGAGCTTCTCGGCAAAGACGTCAAGGGGGATCACCGCATCCATCAAGATCATGTCCACGGCATCGGCGAACTCATGGGTTAGCTTGGCCAGTTCCTTATGCTCAGCTTCCAGGCTTTGCATTTCACCACAGTCTGCATAATGAGACTGATAATAACGGTAAAGCAGATCTTCTTTCGGGTGATGGCAGCACTCAGCGTGCTTTTGCAAATATTCGACGATATCTTTAATCAAACTATAATTCACCGGCTTGCCGTTCTGAATCGCAACCAACTTTTGCTTCAGGATGTTCAGCAGCCGGTTAATATAGCCATGTTCGGTATGAATACTTTCCAACATCATAGCTCCCTCCCAAATATTCTTCCTTAAACATTATTTTGAGTGTAAGCCGAACTGGGCAAAGTCGCTTTGATCCTGATTATTTAACATTCAATTCAGTTACAAAAAGTTTACATTCCACTCAATCAGGTACAATCCTCTAACTTCCAATCTATAGCTGGTTTATTCATCTGCTCAAGCAACATATTGGTCTGGGAGAAATGCTTGCAGCCAAAGAATCCGCGATAGGCTGACAACGGGGAGGGATGTGCTGAGGTCAGGACATGGTGTTTATCAGTATTTATCTTCTTTCCCTTCTTCTGTGCATGTGATCCCCATAACAGAAAAACCACCCCATCAAGCTGTTGATCCAGCTCTTCAATTACCCGATCGGTAAACGTCTCCCAGCCAATTTTGGCATGTGAATGGGCTTTGCCCTGCTCGACGGTGAGGACAGTGTTCAGCAGCAACACACCTTGGCGTGCCCATTGCTGAAGATAACCGTGTTGCGGTATAGAAAAGTCAGGGAGATCAGTGGCCAGCTCTTTATACATATTGGCCAGCGACGGCGGTGTTTTTACCCCGGGACGTACAGAAAAACTCAAACCATGGGCCTGATCTGGACCATGGTATGGGTCCTGCCCGAGTATAACCACTTTGACATCTTCAAACGGGGTGGTATCAAAAGCACTGAATACATCTTGTTCAGGCGGGAATATAACTTTACCCGCCGCGCGTTCGGCTGCGACAAACTGCTCGATGTGTTGAAAATAAGGCAGCTCTCGCTCTTGGCGAATAAGCGCCTGCCAGGTCATCACTTGGCTCATGGCTTGCTCCTGATACTAAACTAAGCCGCTTATTTTAATCCCCTTTCAACGAATAAGAAAATGCGGCCTGCCCTCAGGAGCAATCACTCTGACACCTCAAACCTACTTCTGCTCGGGCGTATGATGGGTATGGTGCTGAGTTGGTGTCCGCCAGTGACCTCGCCCTTGAACGGGGCGATTCGCCTGGGGAAACCGCATTGCATAACCAATATACAAGATCATCATGTCAGTATTCATAGTAGCCTCCAAAGCCTTTCAATAACCAATAACAATACTCTTATCATGGGTAATGAAAGATCGGTGCCAGAAAGTTCACCTTTAGATACAACCCTTACAAATCAAACATTTAAAATGAAAGCCAAATAAATTTGAGAAAGAGGTACGCACCCAATGCGGGCAGGTGCCCGAATTGAGTGCGGCAGACAAAAGACGCTCCTTATTGCGGCACAAAAGAGCGCAGCGTCTTGATCTCTTGCTGCCAGATATCAGGATTGATTGTTTCCAAGACCAGCGGAATACCGTCAAAACGCTGATCCTGCATCAGAAACCGAAAACAGTCCCAGCCAATCTCTCCTTCACCCAGGCTATGATGGCGGTCTAATCGGCTACCCAGCCCTCCCTTAGAGTCATTCAGGTGCATACCGCGCAGATAATCCATGCCAACCACCTGGTCAAATTCAGCAAACGTTGCTTCGGTTGCCGCTTCGGTACGCAGATCGTAACCGGCGGCAAACGTGTGGCAGGTATCGATACACACCCCGACCCGTGTCTTGTCTTCAACCTGCTCAATAATTTCAGCCAGGTGTTCAAATCGCCAGCCCAGGTTGCTGCCCTGACCGGCGGTATTCTCAATCACGGCAACAACACCAGGGACCTCCTGGTGAGCTAAATTGATAGACTCTGCAATCAATGCCAAACAGTCACGCTCAGAAATCTTCTTTAGATGGCTCCCCGGGTGAAAGTTAAGTAGGGTCAGCCCCAGTTGCCGGCAGCGCTGCATTTCATCGACAAATGCATTTCGCGACTTTTCCAGCTTCTCTGTTTCCGGCGCCCCTAGGTTTATCAGGTACGAGTCATGGGGCAAAATTGCTTCCGGTGAAAAGCCGTATTGCTGACAGCGCGCCTTGAATGCCAGGATCGTGTCCTCTTCCAGCGGCTTTGCCACCCACTGGCGCTGATTTTTGGTAAAAAGTGCAAATGCATTTGCCCCGATACCAGCGGCATTGACCGGAGCATTGAATACCCCGCCAGCGGCTGATACATGCGCCCCAATTAACTTCATTACTCTACCTTCTACTACTGTGTTGTTGTTGGTGAACAGCGTTATTTTCAAACGTTTTCCACTACAAAATGATCTGATACCGGCCACATTATTACAACCGTTCAAGGTTATACACCTCATGATTTGTTGTAATTTTACTACATTTGATCAATTCAAAAATTTTTGAATATATAAAATACAGATAAATAACTAATAAATATAAAGCTTAATTGACCTAGCTCAAAAAAACAGCCCTAGTCAATTCAAGGTTTTTTGTTGTCATTTGATCTAAATCAATACCAATTTTGGGTTAACGAGATATATAATACCCAGCTCGACACAAAATCGAAAAAATTAACGACATCCTTCGGAGGAGTAAGTCATGATCACAGGTATTCAAATCACTAAAGCTGCAAACGACGATCTACTGAATTCAATTTGGCTGCTGGACGGCGAGAAAAATGAAGCGCGTTGCGTAAGTGCAAAAGCGGGTTTCGAGGCCGATCAAATCGTAGCTACTTCTGATCTAGGCGACATCGAATACCGCGAGCTGCCAATCGAAGCACCTGCAAAAATCGAAGGCGGTCAGCACCTGAACGTTAATGTTCTTAAGCGCGAAACACTGGAAGATGCTGCCAAGCACCCAGAAAAATACCCACAGCTAACTATCCGTGTTTCAGGCTATGCGGTACGTTTCAACTCGCTGACAACTGAGCAGCAGCGCGATGTTATCGCTCGTACCTTTACTAACAGCCTATAATCGCTGTTAAGTAATCGATAATAAAACGGCACTTTAGGTGCCGTTTTTTGTCTCTGCCGATAAATCATTTCTGCCCCAAACTTATCAATCACCCTTCTTTTGTTTAGTTTATATTCAACTACAAACAATCAACAAGTTTGATATATACCTCTCACTTTTGACCAAAACTTAGACGCTATGACCAAAAAGTGCGTACATTGTCAGCATTGTCTGCCAATGCCAATTCTTGGTTCAGCAGACAATGTCAACTGATGGAGTCATTCAAACACACATCTCAGGAGCCAGCTTAATGAAGTTAATACTAAAACTAATTACAGGTATTTTGGTCGGTATCCTACTCGGATTTTTTGCCCCCGATGCAATCATTCGTGTCCTGCTCACAGTGAAACTACTCGGCGGACAACTCATTGGATTCACAATTCCCCTAATTATCCTTTTCTACATCACCAGCGGTATTGCCAGCCTGCCAAAAAACTCCGGTTCGTTATTAGGTAAAACCGTCGCGCTATCATACGGTTCCACCATCATTGCCGGCAGCCTGGCTTTTCTCGTTGCCAGTCTGGTTATTGCCGGCCTACCAGAGCCAGCCGCTGCCGCTTCGGATGCATCGGATAAACTCGCGAGCTATATCAACCTGGAAATTCCACCTCTCTTCGGGGTGATGACAGCCCTGGCCACCGCCTTCCTGTTTGGCCTGGGTATCAGCATCACCAACAGCACCCAGTTGAAAGCCCTTGCCGAGGAAGGACGCGGCGTCATCGATCTGCTGCTGGCCAAAGTGATTATTCCACTGCTGCCGTTTTATATTGCCGGCGTCTTTGCCGAAATGTCAGCCGAAGGCACGGTATTTACCACCCTGAAAACCTTCGGCGTGGTACTGGCACTTGCCATTTTCATGCATTGGATCTGGATCACAATCCAGTACACAATTACCGGTATGGCCGTCGGCCACTCGCCGGTGAAACTGATCAAAAACATGCTGCCGGCTTATTTCACCGCGATTGGTACAATGTCTTCAGCGGCGACAATACCGGTTACCCTGCGCCAGACTAAGGAAAACGGCGTCGATGAGTCCATTGCCAACTTTACGATTCCATTGTGTGCCACTATCCACCTGTCGGGTTCAACCATCACGCTGGTTACCTGCTCAACGGCAGTCATGGCACTGAGTCAGCATATTGCCATTCCGTCTTTGATGGATATGCTGCCGTTTATCATGATGCTGGGTATTACAATGATTGCCGCACCGGGTGCACCGGGTGGTGCCGTAATGGCCGCGCTGGGTCTGATGTCGACAATGCTGGGTTTCGGTGAGGCCGAACTGGCTCTGATGATAGCCCTGTATATGGCACAGGACAGCTTCGGTACCGCCTGTAACATCACTGGTGACGGTGCCATTTCCCTGTGGGTGAACAAATTTGCCAAGCGCCAGCCTGAGACAGAATCAGCCCCGCAAGTCCAAGAAGAAAGCTAAAGTCGATAACGCAAAATAAAAAACGGTAATAAAAAAGGTAGCCGGAAAGCTCATCTTCCCCTCGGCTACCTTTCTTTTCATTCAATCCTGTCGCGCCGGTTGTCCCGCTCGCACAGCGATAAATAGATGTTAACCCTGAACGCTTCTCAGCACCGCCTTCAGCTGTTCAAAATCATTGTCACGCTCTAGCGACAGCAGCTCCATGGCGTTATGCTTAGCCAACGGTGCCGGCAGATCGATGTCTTTTTCAAGGATCTCATCAACCACTTCCTTGAACTTCGCCGGATGGGCCGTACACAGGAACATACCGGTTTCGCCCTCTTTAAGCTGCTCGTTCAGGATTCGATAGGCAATGGCACCATGCGGTTCACACAAGTAACCTTCGGCATCCATCTGGCGTAGCGTTTCAGCCGTCTGCTCATCAGTGACCGCACCATAGCCCAGTTCACTAAGTCCCCAGCCTTTTAGCTTGCAAAGCTCTTCAATACGCGGCCAGTTGTTTGGCTGGCTCACATCCATGGCATTGGAAATTGTCGGGATCGTCGGCTCTGGTGCCCACTCGCCATTTTGGAGGTAACGTGGCACCGTATCGTTAACATTGGTCGCCGCAATAAAGCGTTTCACCGGCAAGCCCAGAGACTTAGCCAGCAGGCCCGCCGTCAGGTTACCGAAGTTACCACTTGGTACCGCCACCACCAGATTGTTGCGCTCGGCTTTAGGCAACTGGGATACCGCCTCGAAGTAATAACAAATCTGAGCCATCAGACGGCTGATATTGATGGAGTTGGCTGAGTTCAGACCCACTTCCTGACGCAGGGCTTCGTCATCAAACGCCTGCTTCACCAGCGCCTGACAATCATCGAAAGTACCGTCTACCGCCACGGTGCTAATATTGCCCCCCAGAGTACAAAACAGCTTTTCCTGCAACGGGCTGATCTTACCTTTCGGATAGAGGATCACTACCTTGATGTTGTCCATCCCATAGAAGGCATGGGCCACGGCCGCTCCCGTATCACCCGAAGTTGCAGTAAGAATCGTGATCTTGCCATCGCTATCTGTGACTGCCGCCAGTGACTGGGCCATAAAGCGGCCGCCAAAGTCCTTGAACGCCAGTGTCGGGCCGTGGAATAGCTCAAGGGCGTACACCCCGTCTTTCACCTTGGCAACAGGTGCCGGGAACTGAAAGGCATTGCCAACCATCTGGGCGACGGTTTCGCCAGCGAGCTCTTCTCCAATGAAGGCCGAGAGGATCTTGCTGCTTCGGCTGACAAAATCCATCTCCAGCAAGGCATCAACATCGCCCAGTTCCGGTAGCTCAGAAGGGAAAAAGAGTCCCTGGTTGCGCCCTAGGCCCTGACGAACTGCCTGACCAAACGAAACCTGTTCCTGATGTTCTTTTAGGTTATACAACTTCATTGTTATAGCTCACTTCCTGTTACTTTTGATCCCTGCTCGTCAAGACGACAAACATGAACGAATCCATCTTCATTCTGAACATAATGTTCTTCGAGCCAACGTGCAATACGTTTAGCCACCTCAATGTCATTACAAACACTGAACATGGTCGGGCCCGAGCCGGAAATGCCACTTGCCAGGGCACCGGCTTCCAGGGCGTACTGGCGTGCTTCGGCAAAGCCCGGCAACAGCCTTTCGCGATAAGGTTCCGCTACCACGTCCTTAATCATGCTTGCAGCCAGTTCAGGTTGCTGCGAGTGGCAGGCGTGAATAAAGCCACCCAGATAACGCCCGTGGGCAATAACATCCTGGCGGCGGTACTGCGACGGCAAAATTGCCCGCGCCTCTGCCGTCGGCACCTTGATGCCGGGATAGGCCATCACCCAATACCACTCGTCAAAGCACGGCACCGATTGACTGATGATCCCCAGCTCTTCCACCATAAACTGCAGGCCGCCCAAATAGCATGGTGCCACATTATCATAGTGCAGGCTGCCGGAAATCTCTGCCTCCATCTCGCCCATCAATGCCAGCAGCTCTGTCTCGTCAAGAGGCATATCGTGGTAACGGTTAAGTGCATCCAGCGCGGCAACCACCGAGCAGGCACTGGAGCCTAACCCAGAGCCAATCGGCATGTTCTTTTCAAGCGTCATGGCAACGGGCTTAAGTTGTAGCCCTTTCTTGTCCAGCTCACGGCCATATACCTGCCAGCAGCGGTAGACAATGTTTTCCTCAGCGACCTGAGGCAGCTTGGCAACAAAATCCCCCACGCATTCTAGCGAAAACGGCTGGTCGCCAGCAGCTACCTTGACCCTGTCTCCGAGCAGAGAGCCATCTACCGGGGACACCGCCGCCCCCAGTACATCAAAACCGACACTCACATTGCCAATCGATGCTGGCGCATAAACTACAACACTCATTGTTAGACTCCTAGCTTCCAGCCTAATGTACGCATCAAATCGGCAAACACACCGGCGGCAGTTACTTCGGTACCGGCACCATAACCGCGCAGTACCAGAGGAATTGGTTGATAGTAACGGCTGTAGAATGCCAGGGCATTTTCACCGTCCTTGATTTTAAACATCGGATCGTCCGGGTTTACAGCGGCAATTTTCACCGAGCAGCGGCCGTTGTCAATCTCACCGACATAGCGCAACACCTTACCTTCTTTGGCGGCATCAGCTGACAGCTGGCCAAAGTAGGCATCAGCCTCGGGCAAACGGGCCATAAAGTCATCAACCGAGCCTTCGGCATCGAAGCCCGGCGGCAGCGCCTGCTCGACCACCACATCATCCAGCTCCAGTGACAGTCCGGCTTCTCGGGCAAGGATAAGAAGCTTACGGGCAACATCCATACCAGACAGATCATCACGTGGATCCGGCTCGGTAAAGCCATTATTGCGCGCGACAGTCGTTGCTTCACTAAAGCTCATGCCCTCGTCCAGCTTACCGAAGATATATGACAGCGAACCAGACAAAATACCCGAGAAGCGCTCCAGTTCGTCACCAGCCGCCATCAGGTTCTGCAGGTTCTCGATAACCGGCAGACCTGCACCAACCGTGGTGTCATACATGAACTTACGGCGAGTCGAACGAGCAGCCTGGCGCAACTGATGGTAGTAGGCCATGCTGGCGGTATTGGCTTTCTTGTTCGGGGTGATCACGTGGAAGCCAGCGGCAAGGTAATCGGCATACTGTTCGGCGATGCCCTGATCGGAGGTACAGTCGATGATCACCGGGTTGATAATATGGTGACGCTGCACCAATTGGATCATTCGAGCCAGGCTCAGCGGCTCGCTGGCCTGCCCCATCAGATCACGCCAGTTATCCAGCGGCAGGCCGTTGCTGTCGAGCAGCAGGCCACTGCTGTTTGCCAATCCGCAAACCCGGATCACAATGCCGTTGTCAGCCAGCTTCTCTTGCTGACGGCGTACCTGATCCACCAGCTCGCCGCCAACACCACCGACACCAATAACGAAAACATCGAGGAAATGCTTACTGTTAAACAGGTTCTCGTGACAGGCCTTGACCGCTTCCGACACTTTGGCCACCGGGATCACTGCCGAAATGGCGCGCTCCGACGAACCCTGCGCAATAGCGATAATATTGACGTCGACCTCTGCCAGCGAAGTGAAGAAACGCGAGGCCACACCGCGAGAAGTACGCATACCGTCACCGACCAGGGTCACGATAGCCGAGTCATCAAGAAACTCGACCGGCTCCAGCAGGCCTTCTTTGAGCTCCAGTTCGAAATTGTTCTGCAAGGCCTGCTGCGCAGTCGCCTTGTCTTCGCTTTCAATACAGAAGCTAATGCTGTACTCCGAGGAAGACTGGGTGATCAAGACAATTGACACACCGGCAGCCGACATCGCACCAAAAACTCGCGCTGCCATGCCGACCATGCCTTTCATCCCCGGACCGGAAACATTGACCATGGTCAGATCTTTCAGCGTCGTAATGCCTTTGATATCTAGCTTGTCTTCACCGGTGTCCAAGCCAATCAGGCTACCGGCACCCTGCGGGTTGAAACTGTTTTTGATCAGGCAGGGAATGTGGAACTGGGCAATCGGTGCAATTGTTTTCGGGTGCAGCACCGAAGCGCCGAAGTAAGACAGTTCCATGGCTTCCTGATAGCTAAGAGACTTGAGCAGCCTGGCATCCGGTACCAGGCGCGGGTCGCAGCTGTAAACACCGTCAACATCGGTCCAGATTTCACAGCATTCGGCGCGCAGACAAGCTGCCAGAACCGCCGCAGAGTAATCCGAACCGTTTCGTCCCAGCGTAACCAGCTCGCCTTTCTCGTTACCGGCAGTAAAACCAGGCATGATATGGACATGGCCCTCGGCCAGCGGATCTTGCTTGAAGTTATTGGTCGAGACTTCAATATCGACATGGGCTTCGAGGTAGTCTCCATGGGCAAGCAGGCGCTCGACAGGGTTGATCAGGCTGGCAGGCTGGCCTTTGGCTTCCAGCATGGCTTTCATCGCCACAATAGACAGGCGCTCACCCTTGCTGATCACTTTGGCATAGACATTGTCCGGACACAGGCCCAGCAGTTTCATGCCGTGTACATACTGTCTTAACTGGCCCAGCGAGCTGGCTAGCTTGGCATCAAGCAACGCCTTGTCAAACTTCGGTTCCAGTTCCAGCAATCCAGCAAACAGCTCTTTGAATACCGCTTCCAAATCGGCAATCTGCAACTCAGCCTCTCCAGTACTGACAGTACTTTCAATAACCGAGACCAGCTTGTTTGTGACTTTGCCCGGTGCCGACAGCACCACCGACACTTCACCCTGCTGGGCATTGTTGGCAATGATATCTGCTGCCCGTGAAAAACGGTCCGCATCTGCCAGT
>NZ_JAKRFQ010000779.1 GCF_022347985.1 Photobacterium sp. OFAV2-7 | reverse complement strand
ACTGAAATCGCCTTTACCTTTACCAGTAAGTCACGGCCTGTCGCCGTTGGGGTCGGTAGCTCGAAATCCACGAGTGCGTCTTGTTGGTCAATGCTTTTTGGGGTGAGATATCCGATGGCTTTCATGACTATTCTCTCTTTCTCATATATGGGCTAACGCTAAAGTGTGGCAGTCACTGGCGCTAGCTTTGTTGGATATTGAATTGTTTCAGTGATAATAAGAGAGAAAAGGCTAAGCAAAAACAGGGTAATGGTTTAAACTTTTTCAATATTTTTTTGAAAATAAAGCCTGCTATGAATACGTCCGATCTAGAGCTATTTATTCGAACTGCTGACTGCGGCAGCATCACAGCCGCTGCTGGCTTGTTGGATACCAGTCCGGCAGCGGCTAGTGCGGCACTTAAGCGGCTTGAAAAGCAGCTAGGGGTTGAACTTTTTATTCGTTCGACACGCCAATTACGCATAACCGCCGAAGGTGAACGTTTTCTGCTGCATTGTCGTCAGGCGATTGAGTCTCTTGAGTATGCCAAGGCATCGCTTGTTGAAATGCAGGGAGAGATAGCAGGTGAGATCCGCATGTCGGTATCCTCGGATCTGGGGCGAAACATGATCTTGCCATTGCTTGATGAAGTGATGGATGGCAACCCGGCACTCAGTGTTCAGCTGAGCTTGGGGGACTCTCTGGCTGACTTTTATATGGACAGGGTAGATGTAGTATTGCGTTACGGGCAACCGGAAGATTCCTCGATGGTGGCTTTCCAGTTAACAGAAGTAGATCGGATTTTGTGCGCGGCACCTGAATATCTTGAGCGTCATGGCGCGCCACAGACACCAGATGAGCTTCTTGATCATAATTGCTTGTTATATCGGCTTGGCGATCAGATTTTCAATCAGTGGGAATTTACGAGCAAGGTTTCCGGGGAATCAGAATCTTCAAAGAAAGTTAAGGTGAACAGCAATCGTATCTGCAATGACGGTGATATTGTCAGGCGTTGGGCAGTATCAGGTAAAGGTATAGCGCTGAAATCTAGGTTAGATATGTTTGCCGATCTGAAAGCCGGGCGGGTGGTAGAAGTCATGCCCGGTTTTAGAGCAAAATCAACGAGCCTGTGGTTGATTTGTCCAAGCCGTAAGCAAGTGACTCCCGCAGTGTTATTACTGCGGGATAGGTTGCGTGAGAAGTTTCAGCACTTGCTTGGAAGTGAATCTGTATGCTGATTGTAAGGCTGTTAGCTTACAATTTCGACGGGTAACTGAAGCTCTATTTCCTCTAAGTCAAATTGCTTCCCTTGAGGTGCGTTTCGTAAGTATTCGATGGTGTGACCTTGTTCACTTAGCTCATAGCCCTCGAGGATAGCTCGGCGGTAGAGTTCATCCCATACTGCGTGGTATCCAACATCACTACTGATAAGGGCTTTGCAACATAAATATGCGCCAGCAGATATGGTAAAGTTTGCTTTGTCGGCCGTCGTAAAAGTCTCACCGACAAGAAGTGTAATATCGTCAAAACGCTTGCTTAGCTCTTCAACATTCGTCGCAACGATAACTTCATACTCTTCTACATCACTTGGTGCATTCATTAGCTTCTCAAACTCAGGAACACTGAATTTTTTGGCCGGGAGAAAACGCTCAGGGTAAGTGCGTAGCTCGGTTTCAAGCTTTTCGGCGATCTGTGATTCCATCGTTTGATGCGATTGTGCCGTCGGATGGCCAAGCTTTCTATAAACCTCAGCTATATCATCAAAATCTTTTGACTCTCGTAACTTTCGAATCGCCTTGGCTGAAGTATTCAGTTCTCTTTTCAGGGCCTTGGCTAATGCCTGCGAAGATGAAAAGCCACTCTCGACAGCAATATCGGTAATCCTATCTGAGCTATACACCAATTTTTCAACAACGGTTTGCAGACGAAGTCGTCGCAGATATTGCCCCGGTGCCTCGTTGAAGACAGCACGGAATACGCGATGGAAATGGTGAGGCGAGATTGCACAGGCAACGGCAATCTCTTCCCAAGCCAACGCGGGTGATTGTTCCGACGACTTATACAGCATATAGATTGCTTTCTCGAACCGGCTTTTCCAGTGTTCCGGTAATTCTTCAATCAGAGTAAGTTCGGGAACAAGGTGTTGTAAATCCATAACGTTAGCCTTTGTATTTATCCTTCATGAACGGTTGTGTTGGGCAAAGTCTGAGACGAATGAGTATCAGAAATTGTATCGCAACGATCTTTGCGGGTAAAAATTCGTAGCAGTATTGGTATCAGCAACAGGGTTACGCTGGTTGCGAACAGCTCGCCGAACACCAGTGAGACCGCAGCAGGCTTAAGATACTGTGCCTGCTCCGAGCTTTCGCTTAGCAAAGGCAGCAAACCGCACACCGTTGTGATGGTAGTCAGGAAAATCGCCCGGACACGGCTGGTGCCGGTATTAATCAGTGCCTCGTGCCTTGGCATACCACTACGGTAATTTTTGTTGAACCGGGTGATCAGTATCAGCGAGTCGTTCACGACAAC
>NZ_JAKRFQ010000778.1 GCF_022347985.1 Photobacterium sp. OFAV2-7 | reverse complement strand
CCCGACTTTTATATATCCCGAATTGACGACTTTGACTTTCAGCACAATGTGGCCTCATCCAACAGCCTGCAAGTGCACGACACAGATTAAGAGATAACCAAATGATTATTGTACTAAAGCCCAATGCGACCGAAGAACAAGCCAAAGAAATCCTCAGCCGTATCGAGTCTGCAGGCCTAAAACCACTCTACATGCCAGGTGTCGAGCGTATCGTGCTGGGCGCACTGGGCGACGAGCGTGTGTTGCAACAGTTACACCTGGATGCCTATCCGTGTGTCGAGAACGTCAAACCGATCCTGACCAAATACAAAATGGTAAGCCGTGAGGTCCAGGCCCACGATACTGTCGTTCGCTTCGGCAATGCAGCAGTCGGTGGCGACAAGTTTGCCGTTATCGCCGGTCCGTGTTCTGTCGAGTCTGAAGAGCAGCTAATGGCGGTTGCCGAGGTAGTGAAAAAACACGGTGCAGTGGCGCTTCGCGGCGGTGCCTACAAGCCACGAACCAGCCCATATGACTTCCAGGGCATGGGAGTAGAAGGACTGAAACTGCTTCACAAAGCCAATCAGCAGCTTGGACTGCCGACCGTATCCGAAGTCATGGAAGTCGGCCAGGTTGATTCAATGTGTGAATACATCGACTGCCTTCAGATTGGCGCACGCAATATGCAGAACTACGCCTTGTTAAAAGCTGTGGGTGAAAGTAAAAAACCGGTCTTGCTCAAACGCGGACTTTCCGCCACTATCGAAGAGCTGTTACTGGCTGCGGAATACATCTATGACGCAGGAAATCCTAACATTATCCTGTGTGAGCGTGGTATCCGCACCTACGAGACAGCAACAAGGAATACATTGGACCTTAATGCCGTTGCCTACCTCAAGCAGCGTACCCATTTGCCAGTGGTGGTTGATCCGAGCCACGGCACCGGTGTACGCGAGCTGGTTATCCCGCTATCACGGGCAGCAGCGGCAGTTGGCGCTGATGGCATCATTGTCGAATCACACCTTAATCCGTGTGAGGCCTTGTCCGACGGCCACCAGGCGCTGACAGGTCCAATGTTTGAACAGTTAATGCAAGAGTTGAAACCGTTTGTAGAAGCGGCAGGGAGAACGCTGTGAATACGACCCCTTTAGGTACCGGCGAGCTGGAACTACTTAGCCTCGACGTACCCTATGTGGCCGACCCGACGGAGTTGTATTACTCCGTCTGTGGCAACCGTCCGCATAACTTACTGCTGGAGTCGGCCGAAATTGACTCCAAGCAGGATTTAAAAAGCCTGATGCTAATTGATGCCGCGGTCCGAATTGTATGCCGCGACAAGCAAGTCCGGCTGGAAGCATTAACCGACAACGGACTTAATGTCCTGCAGACCATCGAGCAGGCACTGGCTGCTGATATTCAGAGCCGGCGTGAGAACGACTGCCTGATCCTTGATTTTCCAAGTGCCGAGCGCACGCTGGATGAAGACAGCCGTCTGCGTCAAACCTCGTCCTTTGATGCACTTAGAATGATCCAGCACGCCTTTGATACCTCGGGGCACCCGCGAGAAGCCTTGTTTCTCGGCGGCCTATTTGCCTATGATGTGGTCGCCGGTTTCGAGCCGCTACCAGATGTTGCCGAGGACAACAAATGCCCGGACTACCTGTTCTACATTGCCGAGACCCTGTTGGTTATCGATCACCAGCGCCGTCGGGGCAAGCTTCAGGCAACACTGTTTGGCGGTGATGAGTATACCTCCAGCTATTTTGAGCTAAGTCGTCGGTTGCAGCATATCAAAGAGGCCTGTCTGGAGCCGAAACCGCTGCCAGAAGCCGAGTTTCTTGACCAGTGCGAGCCGGTTGCAAGTGTCAGCGACGAGGCATTCTGCCAGACCGTGGTCGATCTCAAGCAACATGTCATTAATGGCGATGTGTTCCAGGTCGTACCGTCCCGGCAGTTCACGCTGCCGTGCCCGTCGCCACTGGTGGCCTACAAAGAGCTGAAAATAGGTAACCCTAGCCCTTATATGTTCTACCTGCAGGATGCTGATTTCACCCTGTTCGGCGCCTCGCCGGAAAGTGCACTGAAGTATTGTACTGAGAGCAATCAGGTGGAAATTTACCCGATTGCCGGTACCCGCCACCGCGGCAAAAACCCGGATGGCTCCATTAACCTGGATCTCGACGGTCGCATTGAACTTGAACTGCGCAGTGACATGAAAGAAAACGCCGAGCACATGATGCTGGTTGATCTGGCCCGTAACGATGTGGCCCGGATCAGCGAACCCGGCAGCCGCTATGTGGCCGACTTGCTCAAGGTCGATCGCTACAGCCATGTGATGCACCTGGTATCCCGTGTTGTCGGTCAATTGCGCGGCGATCTCGATGCCCTTCACGCCTACCAGGCCTGCATGAATATGGGCACCCTGACCGGCGCACCGAAAATTCGTGCGATGCAGCTGATCCGTGATGTCGAAAAACGTCGCCGTGGCAGCTACGGCGGTGCTGTCGGCTACCTGACCGGACACGGCGACATGGACACCTGT
>NZ_JAKRFQ010000777.1 GCF_022347985.1 Photobacterium sp. OFAV2-7 | reverse complement strand
GGCGTTAGCCTTATGATATGAAAAATATCCTGAGTGAAGCTATCAGCCATAGCTCTTTTTTGCTACAACCCGAAACTTTTCTCTCTTTGCCATTGCCTTAGGTTCAGACCTGACGCAAAATTTCAGCCTACTCATTGCAGCACTACCGGCCAACGCAACGATCCGCGTTACAGCCTATTGCCAGAAACAGGGAGAATGGCATTTATGTTCACCATCACTTCACCCAACACCTCATCCTTGGCTCAAATTCAGCACAAGATTGATGATAAAACCAAACCGCAGGGAGCGCTTGGTCAGTTAGAAGCCGTAGCAGCCCAGCTAGCGCTGATCCAGCAGAGCGATACGATTACGGTTTCCCAGCCCCACCTATTGGTTTTTGCCGGTGATCATGGCGTTGCCCAGCACGGGCTGAGCATTGCACCCAGTGAAGTGACCACACAGATGGTGATGAATTTTCTTGCCGGCGGTGCTGCCATCAACTGTTTTTGCCGTACCAACGATATGGCACTAAAAGTCATTGATGCCGGAACCAAGCTCGAAGCGGACGATCATCCCCAGCTATTGAAGCAGCGTCTTGGCAACGGCACCGCCGATTTCAGCCAGCAAGCAGCTATGTCCAGGGAAACCGCCCAGCAAGGTTTAGAGCTAGGCGCTGGCCTGGTGGCCGAGATACACCAGCAAGGCTGTAACCTGGTTGGTTTCGGCGAGATGGGCATTGGCAATACCAGCAGTGCCGCAGCCATTATGGCGGCGCTATTAAAGATACCTGCCGATGAATGTGTTGGTCGCGGTACAGGTATAACCGACGAACAGCTCGAGCGTAAGCAGGCGCTGATCACGAAGGCGTTGGACTTACACCAAGTAAACGCGGATGATCCGCTCGCCATCCTGGCCTGTCTTGGCGGCTTTGAGATAGCCCAAATCACAGGTGGTATGCTGAAGGCAGCCGAACTGAAAATGACCGTCCTCGTTGACGGTTTCATCTCGACAGCCGCTGCAATGCTAGCAACTGCCATGCACCCCGAGGCTAACCATTACTTCATCTACTGCCACTGTTCTGAAGAATCAGGCCATCAGCGAATGCTGCAGCATCTCAACGCCAAACCACTGCTGGATTTAGGCCTTCGCCTCGGTGAGGGTACCGGCGCAGCACTCGCTCTTCCGATGATCCGCTCAGCCTGCGAGTTCTACAACAAGATGGCCAGCTTCAGCGAAGCAGGAGTGACCGTGTGAGCAGCCCGAGCGATAATTCATCCTATGGCGACAATCAGGCTGGCGAACGGATCAAGAGCACGGGCTTTCAATCAGCGCTAAAGCAGCAGTGGCAAATCTTTCTGATTGCATTGGCCTTTTTTACCCGGATCCCGATTCCGGCTGATACGCCCTACTCCGCCCAACGCCTCAACCAAGCGAATCGCTACTTCGGGGTGGTGGGGATTATTGTCGGTATCATCAGCGCAGCCATCTACCTGATGGCCGTTACCCTGTTTCCACCAGCCCTCGCTGTTGCCCTGGCAATGATCTGCAGCTTGCTTGTTACTGGCGCATTCCATGAAGACGGGCTGGCTGACGTATTCGACGGGTTTGGTGGCGGCTGGGAGCCGGTCAAAAAGCTGGAAATCATGAAGGATTCCCGGCTCGGTACCTATGGTGCTGCAGCCCTGGTGATGGCACTCGGAATGAAGTGGGTAACGCTCACGGCCATTGCCGAATATTCCCTATACTTGCCGGCTATGATGCTGATAGTGATGCACACTCTCAGCCGTATCTGCGTCGCCAGCCTTATCTTTACCTACCCTTATGTCAGGGAAGATCAAAACAGCAAGGTAAAGCCACTGGCCAATCAGCAAAGCCAACAAGATTTGTGGGTTTTAATTGCGACAGGATTGATTATATTACTGTTACTGCCACTGAACACTGCGCTCATTGTCGTATTGGTTCTAGCCGCCACTCGTTTCCTTTGCGGCAAGTGGTTTGAACAGCAACTCGGCGGCTACACCGGTGACTGCCTGGGAGCCGCACAGCAGATCACAGAGCTTGCCGGGTATATGACGTTACTCGCCCTGCTCTAGAATTAACAATAATAATCACCTAGACATATCGAATTAAGGGAGCCCTATGGTTGATCAAACCAATAAGGACGAAAGATACAAAGCACGCCAGCAGAAAGTCAAAGACGAAGTCGATGCACGTGTTGAGGCCGCCCAGGAAGAAAAAGGGCTGTTCCTTATCATCACCGGCAACGGTAAAGGGAAAACCACCTCGGGCTTTGGCACCATTGCCCGCGCTGTCGGACATGGGCAGAAGTGCGGCGTTGGTCAGTTTATCAAAGGGACCTGGGATTGCGGCGAGCGGAACTTGCTTGAATCGCACGGGGTAAACTTTGCCGTCATGGCGACCGGATTCACCTGGGAAACTCAAAACAAAGAAGCCGATACGGCTGCAGCACAAGAAACCTGGGCAGAATGTAAAAAAATGCTTGCCGACAGCAGTTATGATGTGGTGTTGCTGGATGAACTGACC
>NZ_JAKRFQ010000776.1 GCF_022347985.1 Photobacterium sp. OFAV2-7 | reverse complement strand
TATGCCTATTCGTTTAGATCACTTGCTGCTGCTTGGCCAACTCGTAACGTTTTCTGGCCTCCCGAACCTGCTCACGTTCCGATACTTCCGGCACAGCCACTTCCCACCATGAACCGCCCGACTCCGTCGTGCTTAGCGGATCGGTATCCAATGTGATCACATAGGTGCTGTTGCTTTGCTTGGCACGCTCCAGTGCCTGCTCCAGTTCGGCAATGTTGCCGACTTTCTCTGCCTGTGCTCCAAGCGATTTTGCATGGGCAGCAAAATCTGTCTTGGGAGCCCCTGCCTCGACGGTGTTACAGTCTTTCAGCAAGTTATTGAACCCTGCCCCGCCACAGGCCTGCTGTAGTCGGTTGATACAGCCGTAGCCTCGGTTATCCAGCACCACCAGTATCAGTTTTTGTCCCAACATCACTGAGGTGGCAATTTCCGAGTTCAACATCAGGTAGGAGCCGTCTCCAACCATCACAAAGACTTCAGAGTCCGGCTTGGCCATTTTCACGCCCAGGCCACCCGCAATTTCGTAACCCATGCATGAAAAGCCGTATTCGAGGTGATAGCCTTTGTCATATCGAGTTCGCCAGAGCTTATGCAGCTCACCCGGCAGGCCGCCTGCGGCGCAGACAACGATATCTTTCTCACCTGCGCTGCGGTTCACCGCACCAATCACCTCGGCATCGGTCGGCAGTTCAGTGCCGCGATCTGTCATTGCAATAGACACTGTCTCGTTCCAGCTATCTCGCTGTTGTCGTGCGCGCTCCAACCAGTGACTACTCACCTGCCAAGTGGCAAGCCCATCATTCAAAACTGGTAGGGTACGTTTTGCATCAGCAACCAGCGGGATGCCATAGTGCTTAGTTGCGTCATAACCGTTGACGTTAAGCGAGATAATTTTGGCATCGGGCTTAAACAACGCTCTCGAGCTTGAGGTGAAATCCTGCAGCCTTGTTCCGACTGCAATAACAACATCCGCTTCACTGGCCAACGTATTCACAGCAGATGATCCAGTCACACCAATAGCTCCCAGGTTCGACGGATGGTCCCATGGCAAAGCTCCTTTACCAGCCTGTGTCTCACCAACCGGTAACTGATAGGCTTCGACAAATGCTTTGAACTCTTCCAGAGCTTGCGAGTAATGCAGGCCACCACCACCTACCACCAAAGGTTGCTTGGCAGCCTTAATCAGCGCCAGTGCTTGCTCAAGTTCGGTATCATCCACCCCGGGACGGCGGAGCCTATGTACTTTTTCAGCAAAGAAGTGCACCGGATAATCAAACGCCATGGTCTGAACATCCTGCGGGATAGCAATGGTTGCCGGGCCGCACTCTACCGGATCGGTCAGCACTCGCATCGCCTGCGGCAAGCTATTCAATAGCTGCTCAGGACGAGTAATACGATCAAAGAAGCGGCTGACCGGCTTGAAGCAGTCATTGGGGGTTATGGTCGGATCGGCCCAGCTCTCCACCTGCTGCAAAACTGGATCCGGTTCACGAGTCGCAAAGGTATCCCCCGGTAGCAGCAGTACCGGCAAGCGGTTGACATGAGCCAGCGCCGCCGCTGTTACCATATTCAATGCCCCCGGCCCTACCGATGTGGTTGCCGCCATCATCTGCTGACGATTATTGGCCTTGGCAAAGGCAATCGCACTATGCGCCATTGCCTGTTCATTATGAGCACGGTAAGTCGGCAAGCTATCGTTGGCGTGATATAGCGCCTCGCCCAAGCCCGCGACATTGCCATGGCCAAAGATAGCGAACACACCGGCGAACAGTGGCTGAATATCACCTTCAATATCGACTTTCTGTGCCTGTAAATACTTGACCAGAGCCTGAGCCATCGTCAGGCGAATCGTAGTTGCAGTCATTGCTAGGCTCCTTTATTATCCGCGCTGACGCCAAAGAGTGATCAGGTTGTGATAGTTGCGCTTGATTTGCTCAATCAGCTCGGCATCGTCGATATTATTGGCAAGCCAGTCACGGGATGGCTGACCAAAAATGGTTCGTCCTACCGCAAACCCCTTAACAACCGAGTTCGATGCTGCTGCATTGAAGCCCGCCTGCAATTCAGCTTCCGGCGCATCCAGACCTAACAACACAACGCCCCGGCAATGCTTGTCACGTTCTTGAAGCAATGTTTCTACCTGAGCCCAGCTTTCTGTTGCCATCGGCGGCAATTTCCACCAGTCGGGTTTGACGCCCAGGTTATAGAAGCGCTGCATCGCTCGAAGATACAAGGCATCCGTTTTTTCCATTCCGGCTGGCAAAATGACTTCCAGCAACAATTCATGACCTGACTGACAACAAGCTGCATAGACTTCCTGAACCTGCTTTTCCTGCTCCAGTCTCAGCGCATGGTGATCATCGGGATGAAAAAAGACCAGGCATTTGACAACATGTTCCAACGGCCAGCTAACCAATTGCGAACCGATATTGCCGTGCTCCATTTCAAGCGGACGGGAAGCCGGTAGCTCAACCGGGCGGCCAATCCACCAGCCTTTGCCGGTAACCTCATTGAGCACGTCCT
>NZ_JAKRFQ010000775.1 GCF_022347985.1 Photobacterium sp. OFAV2-7 | reverse complement strand
CTTTTGCCATGAAACAACCTTGCCATGCGATTGTGACACTTATTCCATTCTAACAACTTGACGTATGTTAATTTGACGCAAAATTGTCAAAAAAAGAACGCAGTTACAAGAGTTTGTGTATATGTTGCACCTCGTGCTAAAGAAATTTGATATAGGTAACAAAAAGCCCGTGATCTAAGTCACGGGCTTGAGTTAGCTTACAGAGTGGTTACTACTTGGAAAAAGTAAGAAACACTGTTGCAAGTGGAGGGAGGTCTAGCTTAATAGAATTAGCCAAACCGTGGCTCGCTTCGTTGGTTGTCTTAGCAACCTGTGTAACCGTTGCCTGGCTACCCCAGTACTTCTCATCATCGGTATTAAGTACTAGCTTGTACTCACCGGCCTCTGGAACCCCAAGGGTATAACCCTGGCGTGGTACCGGCGTAAAGTTCGTAACGACTAGTACTTTGTCACCGTTTAGTGCAATTCGCTCATGAGCCAATATACTCTGGTCGGCGTCATCCTGGACACGCCATTCAAACCCTTCCGGTGAGCAGTCTTGCTCAAACAAGGCCGGTGTGCTTGTGTATAGTTTGTTCAAATCACGTACAAGCGCCTGAACCCCACTGTGTCTCGGGTATTGCAACCAATGCCATTCCAGCTGGCCTTCATGAGCCCATTCAGCACTTTGTGCTATTTCAGCACCCATGAAGTTTAATTTCTTGCCCGGCTGACCATACATATAGCCCATGAAAGCGCGCAAGTTGGCCGTTTGCTGCCACTCGTCACCCGGCATTTTGTTCAGCAAGGAGCCTTTACCGTATACCACTTCGTCATGTGATAATGACAACACATAGTTCTCACTGAAGGCATAAACCATCGGGAAAGTAATCGTGTCATGGTGATATCGGCGATGGACAGGCTCTTCCTTAATATAAGAAAGGCTGTCATGCATCCATCCCATATTCCACTTAAACCCGAAGCCAAGACCGCCCATATCAGTCGGTTTAGACACTCCCGGATAGGCTGTCGATTCTTCAGCAATCGTCATCGCATTTGGATAATGACGATAAACTTCCTCGTTCATCCAGCGTAACAGGCTAACCGCGTCAAAGTTGACGTTGCCACCCTCGTGGTTAGGAATCCACTGATCATGTTCACGAGAATAATCAAGGTAGAGCATTGACGCCACGGCATCAACACGCAGGCCATCAATATGGTAGTGCTCAAACCAGAACAGAGCATTCGAAACCAGGAAGCGACGTACATGGTCACGTCCATAGTCATAAATATAGCTCTGCCAGTCCTGGTGCCAGCCACGGCGAGGATCCGGATCATTAAACAGAGCCGTACCGTCGAAGTTTGCCAAGCCATGGTCATCTGACGGGAAGTGGGCCGGTACCCAATCAAGTACTACACCAATACCAGCCTGGTGGCACTGATCAACAAAATACTTGAAATCATCAGGCGAACCATAACGGCTACTCGGCGAAAACAAGCCAATAGGCTGATAGCCCCACGAACCATAGAATGGATGCTCTGAGATAGGCATCAACTCAACATGGGTGTAGCCCATGTCTTGCAAGTACGGGATCAACTCATCGGCAAGCTCGCGGTACGTAAGAAAATCACCATTTTCCTTGGTGCGCCATGAACCCGCATGGAGTTCATAGAAAGAAAGTGCCTGCTGATGTTTGGCCGTTACCGGGCGAGACTGCCATTGACTGTCATTCCACTGATAACGAGACTGATCATATACTTTCGAAGCAAATGACGGATACTGCTCTGAGTAATAGCCCCATGGATCCGCTTTGTGCGGAAGACCGTTACCTTCACTATCCTTTAGTTCGAACTTATACAGCTCATCTTCTGTAAGGCCAGGAACAAATAGTCCCCACAGGCCATTATCCAGTTTTTGCATCGGGTGACGACGACCGTCCCACGCATTGAACTGGCCAACAACACTTACCGCCGACGCATTCGGTGCGAAAATCAAAAAGCGAACACCTGAGACCGGCTTGCTGCCTTTCGTCAGAGTAATTAACTGTGCTCCCATCTCACTGTGCATAAGGGAGGGAGTAGTCAAGGCTTCGCCCGAAGGCAGCAGGTTGTGGAATTGATAAGGGTCGTAGACGGTTTGGTCACCTTCCGACCAGCGGATTTCTAGCTGATAAAGTTCAGTGGTAAGGTCTGTATCACCTTTCAGAATGAAGCCACTATCTGCATCTCGAACTAAAGTGAATCGCTCACCTTTTTCCGTTATTGCATTAACACTTTCAGCCCCAGGCATCCACACGCGAAGTGCAATCCCTTGAGGCTGATATTGTGGGCCTAAAAAAGAAAATGGGTCTGAGAATGCAGCTCTTTCGAGCTGCATGTATTCCTTATCACTGCGGGTCACTGTCAGTGTGTCCAACGCATTACTCCTGATTAGATTATTGTGAAGCTTTCTCTCGTGTTTCGGTTAAACGTCGAGTTAAGTCAATAATATTCTGGCGAGTAAAGATATCATCCAACGTTGTTGAAAGCTTACGGCGCCAGTTTGGATACTC
>NZ_JAKRFQ010000774.1 GCF_022347985.1 Photobacterium sp. OFAV2-7 | reverse complement strand
TGTTTTGGTCAGTCACGGTGAATGGCTGAGAGCTTTTATAAATCTGATGAACGGAACGCCCTCGTGGCATGAGGGCGCAGGCATTCAGGCTAACTCTTCACCTATTGTTCTGGAATGGTCACCGCCAATGTTGGCAAATGGATAGTGGAATAGATGACTATAACGCGTATTGAACTTTTACGTCATGGCTTGCCTGAAGGGGATGATTGCTTTCGAGGTCATACCGATTTTTTAATCACAGAAGAAGGCATCAAGCAAATGCATGATGCTGTATCTGGAAGCAATGGGTTTGATTTGGTTATGACATCTCCTTTGAAGCGATGCTCAGATTTTGCCTACCAGCATGCAGCGAAATACAGCACTCCAGTGATTGAGGTGCCTGGTTTTATGGAGCTCAACTTTGGTGATTGGGATGGTCGACAACGAAATGAGATTTGGGAAAATAACTCAAAAGCGTTGAGTTTGTTCTGGTCAGAGCCGTGGAACACGACACCACCGAATGGAGAGAGCCTAGAAGAGTTCGACAGTCGAATTCAAAAAGCTTGGTCGAGCACGATTGATAACCACAAAGGTAAAAGCATTCTTTTGGTGACTCATGGTGGGGTGATTAAACAGATCATAAGAATGATCCTGGATATGCCAAAGTCAGAAGTGTATTTACAACGCATTAATATTCCATACGCAGCAAAACTGACCATCACCATCTATCACGATGACAACGGAAAAATATGGCCAGAATTACACTGGCCTAAGTCGTTATTTTAAAAATAGGTTCAGTAGTAATATGAAAAGAATGGTTCTGCGTGAGTGGCAGGTATTTCTGCTATCACTTTCCATTTATTCAAGAGTCCCGGTATCTATATCGATACCATATAGTGAAGAGAGAAAGAACGAATCCTATAAATACTGCGGCTTGGTGGGATTGGTAGTAGGTATGTTTACTGCTTTACTCTATTACCTGTCTTCGCAAATTTGGCCATCAGATGTTGCTGTCGTTTTGTCGATGATCTTCAGTGTTTATATCACAGGTGCATTCCACGAGGATGGTTTTGCCGATACCTGTGATGGGTTTGGCGGCGGAATGACCCAAGAGCGAAAACTGGCGATCATGAAAGACTCCAGTGTCGGGGCTTACGGGGTGCTGGGGGTTGTTTTAATTTTACTGTTGAAATTCACCCTTTTGACTTCGTTACCTTCTGTGCCTGTAGCCCTTATTGTTGCTTATGTTGTAAGCCGCTCTTTAGCGGTGAGTTTTATTTATACTCATGCATACGTTCGCCAAGCTGAACAGTCCAAGCTTAACGTTGCGAAAAGCCCCAGCAGTAATCTCGATTTTATTATCCTGCTTGCGATTGCCCTGGTAACGACTATTGCTTGCTTGGGCATAGGGCTGGGGACGATATTAATGATCGCTATGCTGATAAGCCGAGTGTTTTTTAGCCGCTGGCTGCTTAAGCATGTCGGCGGATATACGGGAGATGCGCTAGGTGCTATTCAGCAAATGTCTGAGATCATTTGTTATATAATCCTGCTTTCATTTCCGATTTAGATATTCGCGCTGTTTCACAAGATAGATACGCCACTTTAATTTATTGATGAAAATCAAAATAAACTGAAGTGGCGTAAATGTATCTAGCCTTGGCCAATTTCTACCTTTTAGCCTTTTGTTTCTCATATACCCTACTGGATATAAGGTTATTAAGGCAAAAGGCTCATGAACAACCAAACTCAGACCAATCAGTGGATAGAAGAGCTGTTCTTACTTCTTGACTTGTCAGACATGATACCTGACTGGTACAAGAAATATGAAGAAACGTTAGCCATGTTGAAAAATGAAATTCAATATGTGGTTTCTACATTGAGTAATAACGAAACTCAGCTTATTCAGGAAGCACAAAAAAGAGCAACTACTTATTATATCAATGGCCATAAGATGGTGTTAAACCGTGAGCTGAGAGTGAGTGCCAGTGAATTATTGTTAAGGCACCAGCAACCTGAAATAGCGCTCTCGGTTTTGCAGCCCTTAAATATGGACGCATCGGCCGCTTACTTTATTAACTTTGGCCGTGCTTTAATGCAAATTGGTATTTTAGGCCAGGCTCAACAATGCTTTATCAATGCGTGTGAAAAAGAGCCAGAGTCTGCAGAACCACTTTTTCATCTTGGTTTCCTTTCTGGATTGCAAGGAGAGGCTAAAAGTGCCGAAAAATATTACTTAGAAAGTCTAAACAAAGACGGAAAGTTTATAGGAAGCCTGCTTAATTTATCCTATCTCTATCTTCAATTGGAGCAATTTGATGAAGCGAGAAAATACGCCAGTCAACTGGTTTCAATTTCGCCTGAAAAGGTTGGTGCCTATTTGGTAATAGCGGCTAGCTATAACGCAGAAAGGCGCTTTGAAGACAGTTTTACCATTATTCAACAAGCTCGAAGCCAGTTTAATGAGGAAGTGTCGGCGCTAGATGAATTAGAGGCGATAGCTTGTTTCGAGCTGGGTAAATATGGGGATGCTGTCAACCTTGTCTCTCGGTTTATTCAA
>NZ_JAKRFQ010000773.1 GCF_022347985.1 Photobacterium sp. OFAV2-7 | reverse complement strand
AGCAGGGCCGCCAATACCTGCAAACCGGTGGCTGGCTGCTGATGGAGCACGGCTTTGAGCAGGGTGAGGCGGTTAGGGCAATTTTATTGGAACTGGGATATAACCAGGTATCAACAGCGCAGGATTATGCCGGCCATGACCGGGTAACCATGGGCTGTTGGCAAGGATAGAAGAGAGAAAACTATATGTACGCTGCGTTTAAACACCTCCACATGCTGGCAATTGCACTGAGCGTTTTGCTATTTGTCGTTCGTTATTGCCTGCTGATGGCAAACTCCTCGTTGCTAGAGAAAAAGTACCTCAAGATCACACCTCATGTCGTTGATACCTTCTTGCTGCTTACCGGTGTCGTGCTGATTTTCATTACCGGCTTTATTCCGTTTACCGAAGCGGGTAACTGGATGACCCAGAAGCTGAGCTGCGTTCTGGCCTACATCGCACTGGGCTTCTTCACTCTGAAATATGGCAAGAACAAAGTCTTTAAGACCTTTGCGTTTCTGGGAGCGCTGGGTTGGGTGGTGGCGGCTGCAAACATTGCAACGACTAAGACATCATTCCTGGGGTAATCATGTTACGTTTTACTGATGAAGAATTAGAGCAGATGGCGCTGGTTGAAGGCGCCCTGGAAATGACAGCGGCAATTGACCCTGCATTTCCGACTGGCTGGGTTCGACTGCAGCTTAGTAAGCTGGCTCAGGAAGCAGAGCATGCCCTGATGGATGAACCAAACCCGCACTTGCGGCTGGAAGGCCTCATCCGACTGTTTTACCGCGAGTGGGGATTCTGTGGTGATCAGCAGCAGTACTTTTCTTCGGAAAATGTTTTTCTCGACAAGGTCCTGGAGCGCAAGAAAGGCATCCCGGTCAGCCTGGGGGCTATTTTTCTCTACCTTGCCCAACATCTTGACTTACCAGTTAGCAGTGTGGGCTTTCCCACCCAGTTTATCCTTAAGGTTGACTGGTATGACGGTGAGCAGCAGTACATCAACCCGTTTGACGGTGAGTACCTGAGCAAGCGGACAATGGGGGCCTGGCTGAAAGGTCACCGCGGTCCGTTTACCGAGTTGCGCCAGGAGCACCTGGACGAGGCTGACAATGCCGATATTCTGACCCGTTGGCTGACCGTTATGAAAAGTGCCCTGCTTCGGGAAGAGCACTTCGCTGATGCTCTTCGCTGTAGTGACATGGCACTGGAGTTTAGCCCGGGCGATCCGCATGAAATTCGTGATCGCGGCTATATTTACCAGCAGTTGGAGTGCAGCCATGTGGCGGCAATGGACTATGAGTATTTCATCGAGCAATGTCCGGAAGACCCGGCCGCTGAGTTGTTGAAGCTTCAGGTGCAAGCACTTAATGAAGAGCCTCTTACGCTGCATTAAAGTTGGCAGGGTAGAGCGGCAAAAATTCGGAGGTAAGCGTCGGAGTATAGTGTGGCGTTTACTTCAACATTCTGAATGAAAGAGAGAATATGATGGAACAGAAAGTTGTTCGAGTTGGCGATATCGATGTTGCCAATGACAAGCCGTTTGTCTTGTTTGGTGGCATGAACGTACTTGAATCTCGCGATATGGCTATGCAGATCTGTGAGAAATACGTGGAAGTGACCGACAAATTCGGTATTCCTTATGTATTTAAGGCGTCTTTTGACAAAGCAAACCGCTCTTCCGTTCACTCTTACCGTGGTCCGGGCATGGAAGAAGGCCTGAAGATCTTCCAGGAGCTGAAAGATACCTTCGGCGTGAAGATCATTACCGATATCCACGAGCAGTACCAGGCTCAGCCTGTTGCTGATGTTGTCGATGTAATCCAGTTACCTGCTTTCCTTGCCCGCCAGACTGATCTGGTTGAGGCGATGGCAAAAACAGGTGCTGTGATCAATGTGAAAAAACCCCAGTTCATGAGCCCGGGCCAAGTGGGGAATATTGTCGAGAAATTTGCCGAGTGCGGTAACGAAAACATTATTCTGTGTGAGCGTGGTGTATTGCACGGTTACGATAACCTGGTGGTTGATATGCTGGGCTTTGATGTGATGAAAAAGGCGTCAAAAGGCAGCCCGATCATCTTTGATGTGACCCATGCCCTGCAGTGCCGCGATCCTCAAGGTGCTGCCTCCGGCGGTCGTCGTGAGCAGACGGTTGATCTGGCGCGTTCTGGTATCGCGACAGGGATCGGTGGTTTGTTTATGGAAGCTCACCCTACACCGGATCAGGCGCGTTGCGATGGCCCGTCAGCCTTCCCGCTGGACAAGCTTGAGCCATTCCTGGCTCAAATTAAACAACTTGATGACCTGATCAAGAGCTTCGAGCCTATCGAGATCAAATAACCGAAACCGGCTTTGATCGTATGCGGCCCGGCAGGTTTTCCTGTCGGGCCGCTGTTTTTTTGCGCGATTTTCACGTAGATAAAAAAAATACAATTTGTAAAGATTTAGTGAATCACTCTGTAATATGTCGTTTCTATGGTGATATTTATTGCTCTTTCCGGAAACTGCCAGCGCATATCCCTGTCTTCTTATCACGTATAAAGCGTGATGTTTGTTGCTT
>NZ_JAKRFQ010000081.1 GCF_022347985.1 Photobacterium sp. OFAV2-7 | reverse complement strand
GATACACAGGAATTTCCCAGTGAGGTTCTGTCCCTGTATGACCAGATTATCAATGACGCTACAATACAAATTAAAGCATTGAGTAGCATTTCCAGAATTGATGAAACGTCCATAACCTTATCTGTGGGAATCGCATCCAAAGAAGTTATTACAGAGAACGCAGACAAGCCATACAGCTAAGCTTAGTGGTATGAGACCAAACTTTGGGACTTACACGATCACTCTCGTTCGTTACCGATTTAACGTAACACCCGTTCTATGCACCATGAAAATAGGTCTGCTATTGGCTGGCCTATTGTTGTGTCTCGTTTAGGGAAAGAGATTAGAAAATGTATAGCAAAATAGCTCTGCGAAATTGTGAATGAGCTTTAGCTCTAACTAAGAATGGGGCAGGAATGAGTTAGAGGAATCTCTCGGATCTGGTCAAGCTATAAAAATCACACTTCCAGATTATGTCTAACCTAATCCAACTAAGCATAATCGGAGGTTCATTATCAGCCTGATGGTCTCACTAACAAATCTCCCCCTCTAAATAACTCGTAAAGGGGGAGTTTGTTGGCATTGATTCATTAGGTAGATCTCATTACAACTAACTCATTACGCCTCTCACTGCCGCATAGCGAATCATTATTCATTGCTTGCTTTTTTATTTGTCGCCTTCTTTAACGGCTTTGTCTCTGCCTTGTCTCTCGGTGATAGCTCAACAACTTGCTCTTTTTCTGCTGGGTGTGTACTGCCGAAGAACTTGCCGCCTTGCTCAATGCTCAAATTATCACAGTAAATAGTGCCTGATATTTTCCCGCTCTCGATAATTTCTATGGCATTGGCGTAACAGGTACCTTCGATAAGTCCATTCACAATAATTTTATCGGCATAAATCTCACCCTTAATGCGCCCAGATTTGCTAACCACTAAGTTTTTATCAATCCGTAGCTTACCTTCGATAATGCCATCAACCTGAATATCGCACGTTAGCTGGAGCTCGCCAGTGATATTGCATCCCTTTGCGATGACAGTTGTAGTTGCATGCTGACTTGTTGCTTTACTTTGTTTGTTAAAGATACCCATTTAACCTTTTTCTCTTTTTCAAAAATAGATTCAAAATTATTAATATCCCAGTCGACAAATGGGCGAGGGTCTAGTGCCCTACCTATAAAGCGGACTTCATAATGCAAATGCGGGCCTGATGACAAACCTGAATTACCGGAATACCCAATTAAGTCTCCCTTGCTGACAAAATCACCGCTTCTTACAGCAAATTTCTTCAGATGGGAATATGATGACGTAAAGCCAAAGGAGTGCTGCAAGCGCAAGAAGTTTCCCGACCCTTTGTTGTTTGGTCGTACCGTCTCAACAACCCCGTCTGCAGGCGCATAAATTGGCGTACCTATATTCACCGCAAAATCCAACCCTCGGTGTAAGCGTTTTGAGCCTGTCACCGGGTGTATGCGTACGCCAAACTGAGATGACTGCCTGGCATTTCTAACAGGCGCTCCATTGGGTAGACTTTTAAGGATAGCCACTCGGACAGCCGAATTAAGCTCAGCCACATCCAAGCGGGATTCCAGCTGCATATCACCATCGGCATTGACACCCAGCATATTTTCCAGGCTACCCAGTCGTTCAGATACCGTGATCAGTTGGTTATCCCGTTCTTTTAAATCGTGTTCAAGCTTTCTTCTCTGGAACTCTAGCGCATTAAGATCCTTGCTTAACGAAAAGGACAAGCTCTCCAACTCTTGATGCTTAGCCCGCGAAAAATCGACCTCACTGAGAAGGTATACGACTGTGCCAGCAATCAGTAATGAAGCGACCAACAGTGAAGCGGCAACCCAGCGAACAGCTTTTTGTTTCGCCTTCCCTAGATAGAAGTATTCGGAGCCATTTATCGTGGATACCGAAATAGTGATACGATCCTTCATGTCATTGTATGTTTAACAGCTGGCCTTATTAATTCATAAGCGACGGCTACGACAATCTCTTAAGGGAGCCTGCCTATTGATCTGCAATTGTTTCGTTGTGATAGTATTTACCGTTTAGGCACCAGAGAGTTGTTCGAGTGAAACTGGATGATATGGAACTGTTTGTTAAGGTGGTTGAGCAAGGTAGTTTTACCAAAGCCGCCGACTATTGCGAGATCCCCAAATCGACGGTCAGTCGCCGTATCCGCGATCTGGAGCAAAGCCTGAAAACCCGGTTATTGGAGCGAACGACCCGCCGTCTACACCTCACCGAAGTCGGTGAAGCCTTTTTCCACAAGGCACAACAAATTCTGCAGGAAGTCGAAACCACCGAGAAAGAAATTGCCCAGAAGCAGGGGGACTACTCAGGTAAACTGACCGTCTATGCCCCTGACTGCATTCTTGAGCTCTGTGTCGATCATGTCGCCCAGTTCTGCCAGGACTATCCGGACATCTCGCTAAATTTGCATTCGGACTCGCAGCCGCAACATCTGATGGCCGAGAAACGCTTTGATTTACAGCTCAATATTGGCGAGCAGCCGGATTCTTCGTTTATTGCCCGTCCACTGGCAACTCTCCACTTCGACTATTTTGCCAGCCCGGATTATCTGGCCGCTCACGGCGTGCCTAAAACGCCAGCAGACCTCCAGCGCCTATCAACCCTGACTCTAACCCAAGGTAACCCCAAGGCGATGGCTTGGCGTTTCCACCAACAAGAATTGCCCCTAAACCATAAGTGCTGTGTAGACTCCCCCTATGTATTAAGGGCGCTGGCCGTCGCTGGCCAGGGCATATGTTGCCTGCCGACAATCATGGTGAGCAACGAGATTGCGGCTAACAAGCTCGTTAGGCTATTTGACGGCCAATACGCCTTTCAACAAAACTTGTACGGTGTTTACCACTCCCGACGCTATGTGCCCAACAAGGTAAAACTGCTGCTCGATGAGGTTGAGATGCTCCTGCAGGCAAGGATCGACTCGCTCGAAGAAGGCATCAAGTAACACGGTTTTTATTGTGCCATTTACTGGCACAGTTCATTCCAAGCGGGGCAGTTTATCCTCAAATGTGCCCCCTTTAGACTCACTCCATCAGCACAATCAGAGTGAGTCTAACGAGATGAAAGACATTATCAAGCAACACTCCAAAATCATCTTCTGGGTAAGTATGCTCATTGCCCAGGTCATTGGAGCCTACCTTTTTAAAGACCTGGCCGATATCAGCCAATGGGTTGTTCAGTCGCCAAGGGAGACAACAATATGGGTCTGGAATAACCGATGGATGCTAACTCTGGTTGGGTTTGCAACCATTGCAATCACAAGCTTCCTAAAATACAAACAACGCGACATTGTCGGCAACAAGACATATATCTCTCTTACGGTCCTTTTTGCTTTCACTTTTTTCTGCGGCATGATCAATCCGCACATCATGATGCGTGCAAGAATGGATAACGGCGTTTTCGTCTCTATCGAGGAAGCCAAGAAATACGTCAAACCTTACGAAAGCGTCATCGTACTAGAGATCAACGGTAAAGCACGCGCGCATTCCGACAAGCAGTTGCTGCGCCCTCATGTGGCAGGTAACGGCGAGCTGGGCGGCGAAAATGTTGTTATGACCTACTGCGGCCTCACCAATCTGGGTATGGCCGTTACGCCAGAGATCAACGGTCAACCACTTGATCTTGCACCAATGACCCAGCTAGAAAACAACCTGGTTATGTATGACAAGATCAGTGGCGAGCCGATTCAGCAACTATGGGCTCAAAGTGAATCTGATCGTAACAACGGCTCGGAGGCCAAAATGCGCGAGTGGCCAACCTTCCGGATGCCATTTGAGAAATTTGCCATGGCATACCCTGATGGCGAAGTCTACGTGAATGATTATCTGGTAGAAGGAATGCGCCCATCATTCTGGGAAAACCCATTTCTGGCGATTTACGACCCAATCATGGAGCTGATTTTCAAACTCGCGATTGGACACCAGAAAACCAATGACGAACCAACATTCCCGACTATCGAACATATTGACCCTCGTCTGCCGAGCAAGCTACTGGTTCATGGTCTGAACATTGATGATGACTATGTCGCCTACACCGAAGAGTTTGTCCGCGAGCAGAGCTCACCAATTAACGCGACCATCGGCGGTAAAGAAGTAGTTATCAGCTACGACGAAGAGTTCAAGAGCCTGGGTGTTTTCTACAACACGACAGGAAAAACGGTCACCGAGGTCGATTTCTACGGCCAGACGCCAAACGGCAAGCTACCTCGCGTAGAGTCCGTCAAGGCCGGTGCCTTCTGGCTCATCTGGGCGAACTTCTTCCCGGAAACCGACATCAACCGGGTATAATCCTCAAACACTACCTATCAAAGCAATGACCTCGCTGTCATTGCTTTTTTCTTTCAAAACAACACTTACATCACTTCCGGTTTCACTCGATAAAACCAAATCACGCTTAAACTAATACAGAAGAGAGTCTTTTGTTTTGGTAATGAGAAGGTTGGCAACCAATGGTCCGACAGTTTACTGCTCAGAAATTTATAACTCGATGTTTAGTCGCTCTACGGGCCGTTACCTTACGTTTACTGGTTCTAATCATCAGCCTCACTACCGTATCATGTGCCAACCTGCCAGAACCCATACCAGAAAGCGTTTCCGAGCGGCTTCAGAATTATCCGTTTGCAGTCCAAAATTGTGCCTTTCAGTTAGTCGACTTCAAGCGGACAGTTCAACAACAAGGCGTACAGGATGTACAACACCTCTGGGTTCCGCGCTACCCGCATCTTGCCTTTGATCGTTTCAGCCTATCACTTATTCCAGAGCTCACATCACCGCAAAGCAAAGAACAATGGCTACACTATGTGGCCCGGCTGGCTTCCGTTCAGAGAGAGGTTGAGCACCAAAACCTTGCCAATAAAGCCGGTTTCGATATTGAACACAACGATAAATGTGCTCGGCAACTCACCACTATCGCACTCAATGACCGTCAGTTTTGGCACCAGTTGCGCCAATATCCGCCTCACATTCAGTCTAACTATCAAAACTGGCAACGGGTTCTTGGCCTCTACCCTATCAGCAAGTTACTGGCAACCCCTGCCATTGATACCGAAAAGAAACGAATTATCAGTGGCTTTATCTCCCCCTTGGATAAAAACACTATCACTTATGCAGCCACCGCCGCCTCACCGCTCCACCCCCAGGAAATCCAATCCTGGTTCACACACACCAGCCAGCAATCTCACCTAGGATGGCCCCTGCTTTCCGAGTATCAAATCGCCCGGCTGTCGGCACATTATTCACCGGAGTTTCTTATCGAGTCAGCATCACTCGATGATAAGCCCGGTCTGGTGGCATACCACTCAGGCGGCCAACCCTATGTTAATACCAGCAAGCCGACGCTGTATACCAGCCACAGCTATACCCGGTTTCATGGCCAGATCCTATTGCAGCTAGAGTACAGCCTATGGTTTGCCAACCGGACAGCAACCTCCACGCTCGATCCTTATGCTGGTCAATTCGACGGACTCCTTGTCAGGCTAACTCTCGATAGCCGGGGCAGGCCCTACATCCTCGACAGTATTCACCACTGCGGCTGCTACCATATGGTTTTTGCCCTGGATCCACAGCTCAAGTTCGCTAAACGCAATACGCGCATCGAGGCACCGATCACCATGCATATTAATCCAAGGTCCGATGCAGCAACTCTGCAGGTCACAGTCTCTAAGGGAGATCATATGGTGAAAAGCTTACGCTGGGTTGAAAACAGTGCTCTGCCACGTCAGCTCAATGTACTCGGCTATCAGCAATTGCGAAGCCTGCCGCTCAAGAAAAGCCGACACAAAAGTCTGTTTGACGAACAAGGGATGCTGATGGCCAGCACACGTTTGGAGCGGTGGTATCTATGGCCGTTCGGTGTCAAATCACCGGGTACGATGCGCCAGGTTGGCCATCATGCCATTGCCTTTATTGGAGAGAGGCATTTTGATGATGCCGATATGTTAAGCCCGCTTTTTCAAAAGCCTTAACGGTTAAACCCAAGCTACCAGCACTACTCCCTACTGGGTATTTTGCCGAAATCCAAAATATCCATCAAACCACCTAACTATACTTAACACAGCATAATCAAAGGAGTCGGTGCCATTCATTAAGGGTTTGAGCTAACAATGATTGTATGGGCATTGGGATGTTGCCCACACATGTCGAATGATCCCGAGAGTCCGACCATGAAAATCTACCAAGGTATACTCATCGCCTTATTGTTCTCACTACTGTATTCCAGCACGGTGAGTGCAACACATCGTGATTCGCCACCTCCAGAGCGGTTACCCATAACTCAGCTACACTCAGGTTCCAACGCTATTTTCTTTGATCAAGTCAATTTTGACTTGGTAATAGGCCCTATCACCAACAGCGACTGGGGCCAGTTCAGAGTCAAGCCAGCAAAACTGACTGATCGGGGTAAGCCCCTCGGCACTGGTTATATCAATGTTTTTACTTATCCAGAAAACCGCGGCGGGGAAGCCGTCTGGGCAATCAGTAATCTATTTGTGTCTGCCCCCACGGATTCGAATAGTAATAACCACAGAAAAACAGTAACGATTAAGCATGCTGACAATAGGCAGCTTGCCCAGTATGAACGACGCCGTCAGCCCAATACACCAGACTCAGCGCCTGAGATGGCAGTGTATTTTGACTTGCGCCCCGGTGAAGATGGCCAAGGCAGCCTGCGCCGAATTCGTGCGACCGTTCTATTCTCACCCCAACCTTTGCCGACAATTGAAGATGTTGCCCAGATCGCCAAGCGTTTCTCACCGAGAACCTTTCGAGTGAATCCAATTGTGGTCAATGCCGAAGGAGCTGGCCATGTCGACGGACGTATCAGCCCAGCTTCATCCACTATCCCGAACTCACTCTCGCTGGGACGACCACCTCAACCTATAACACCGGCCCCGGGACTTCCGGATGATTTACTGTTCCCGATTCAGGTGATACAGGCTGACCAGCCCAACCTTGATGCGGGACGAAACCAATGTGTGCCGATGGCACACGCCAATGCACTGCAATACCTGGAAGACAGATACGATAATCTGCCTCTGGCATGGCGCTTCCCGCAGCTTCATATTCGCGGTATCGGGAAAGTGACCTCGGCCGGTGATGTGCTTATCTGGGAACCAGTGCCTGAAAATAGCCTGGTTGCCAACATCGACAGCTACGGACGGCGCGCCGGTGTCCTTGACCTCGATACAGGTAGCTATACGACGTTTTGCGGATTAATCCGAGGGGTATTCGGCTATCTAGCCGACCCTGTATCCGGTACTTTCGACACCACGGAATTTCGTCATCAGGGCAGCGACTCAACAACATTAGGTAGCGGGGCCGACTGCGACAACGGTACCGTCATCATGGACGGAATCACTTCACAACGAGAAGGGCTCAATCCAACCTGGGAGTGGATGTTCAACGAGCTTGTTCAAGGCCGTGCCGTGACGATTCTGTTTAGTTGGTATGATGTCGACGGTGATTGGACAGGCGGACATAGCGTCAGAGTCTATGGTGCCGCCAAACTCGATAACCGGCATTATATTTACACTCTCGACGATGGCAGCCAGGGAGATAATTTCAGCAATCTCACCTCGCCACGAACTCAACAATGGGAAGTTGCCGATACCGGCCAGCCCGGTTTGGACGGCGTACCTGACGGTCGTCTCAATATGAATGGCATGAGCTGGGAAATTGACTTCGCTCTCTCCTATGAAGCGAAACCGACATTGCTCATTCCCTAGCTTCTGATCACCCCAATACGAGCAGGAGCCGTAGCCAACGGCTCCTGATCTCTCCTTCCTGTGAATGGAAACATCAGTCTTCCCCTCCCCCTTTCTCGAACGTAAGAAAAGGTTGCAATACTGAACAGCCACTTTCTAACACGTTTCACTACAATCAAGATGAGTTACCGAAGAATTCGTCGACCCTGCTCAGTGGTAAAGGTATCTATTTCATTGCTAATTCAGACTGATTCAGAAACTGGTCAGGCAAGTTAAGTTATACAAGATACCTATCAACTATTTACACCAATAATAACAACAGAGACAAAATGGCATTGTGATGAATACACGCAGTATCACGCTTTTCACTTTATCTGGGGTTACGGCACTCTTTGGCTCCAACTATGCAACGGCAGAGGGCATTACCCGCTTTGATGACTACGGTCCGTTGAGAACTTACGCCCAATCTCCTGTCCAGTCCAATAGCCTTACACCGCTTGTGCGCAGCGGCTTTAGCTACCAGCCTGGAACAGTGGAAGTCTATACCACCGGAACCATTGCCAGTGTTTGGGCACATACCGAAGAGTACAATGCAGACTACTACCAAAATGCCATATCCGTTGGCGGCCAGTGGCAGATCAATAGCAAATGGCTCGTCGAGCTCGACTATACCTATCGGTTTGCGGCCAATAACCACCTGGACAGCTTGACCTCCGCCTTTCATGACGTCTTTGGTATCAGCCAGAACGGGCGCGATGAAGTCGACAAACACTCCTTTGATATTTCGGTTCCTCAATACGGTGTCGAGATCCATGACTTCAACCGCGAAACCCTCGGCAGTGCGCTGACCTTCTACACCAGCTACCAGTTACTGGAAACCAAACGACACGGCTTATCGATCGGTGGCTCACTGTACTACAACTATGTACCGAGTGGTCCGTTTGAAACCAGCAACTTTGAGCAGGCGGTGCAGCTCAATTACAGCTATCGACGTGACAGACACATGTTTTACAGTATGCTTGGCATGTCATATCGCAATGACGACGAAGTACTTGGCAATCTCCCCTACAACTCGGTGGCCCTGTCGTTCGGTGCCGGCTATCAGTTCCAGTTAACTGAAAAGCATCGGCTACTTGCTGAGTACCATATCTATGAAGGGGCGACCGATGCCGCGTCCGATCTGTCCAAACCCTCCAATGAAATTCTGCTCGGCTATCGTTACCACATGAAACGCAGCGCCATTGAGTTCTCGATGATCGAAAATGTCTTTAATATGGATAACAGTACCGATATCGCCTTTACCCTCGGCTACCGTCATCGGTTCTGATTTACATTGTAAACTATGCCGTCATTAGCTAAATCTTTTCCTTGTTTAGCATATTCTCCAGATCGCGCTCAAAACGCTCTATCAGGTAATCGATGAAGATCCGTAGCCGTTTGGGGAGCAGCTTACGCTGCGGATAGACAAAGCTAATGGGGGCATGAGGCATTTCCCAATCGGGCAGCAATTGCACTAGTCTGCCAGCAGCAAAATGTTCGCGACAGAGAAACTCAGGCAACATGGCAACGCCCAACCCATCCAGGCAAGCCATTAGTGAAGCCGTAATGGTATTGACTCTCAGCCGGTAAGGTAAATCAATAAAGACTTCATTATCAGCTTGCATCAAATGCCAGTTGGGCATCTTTACTGCCTTATTATAGATTTTCACCTGATGATGGGGCGCTTTAAGATCTGCGGGAGTCGTGATCGGTCCATACTGCGCGAGATAGTCCGGGCTGGCAGCCATGACTCGCTTTGTCGTATAAAAAGGCCGGGCAACCATACTCGAATCTGAGACCTCACCTACCTGGGCATACAGGTCAATACCTTCCCCGATGATATCAACTTCACGGTTGGTCTGTTCAAAGTGTACGGTGACATTGGGATACAGTTTTAGAAAGTCGTTGATGTAAGGACCAAAGACCTTTTGGCCAAGCTCAACCGGCATCACCACGTTTAACCGTCCTCTGATCAAATCCTGATTTGCCGTGACTTCCAGTTCGGCCTGCCCCAAAATTTCAAGCATCTGCAGACATGACTGATAGAAAGCTTCCCCTTCTGGCGTCAGGGTCAGACTTCGGGTCGAACGCGTGATCAAGCGCACACCTAAATGTTGTTCAAGCTCGGCAACTTTACGGCTTACTGTCGACTTTGTTAAATCCAGCGTTTCTGCCGCTTGGGTAAAGCTTCCACATTCAACAACTTGAGAGAAAATAGCAACGGTATTGAGATCCATTTTGCCACCTATTAATTCGATTCCTGCAACAGTGTTTCCTTTTTCTCCTATCTAATCAACTAATCATTCTCGCTTACACTTTGTAACACAAAAAACCCATCGAATTTCACCACCAACAGAAGCCTCATGA
>NZ_JAKRFQ010000772.1 GCF_022347985.1 Photobacterium sp. OFAV2-7 | reverse complement strand
GTAAGTAGTGTGTTCATGCTATATCTCCAATTTCATCAATTTAGAAGCAACGGTTATTGCTCTTTGTAACCGTGAGCAAAGAATACTTGTTGATTAAAAGTGGAAAAACACAAAACAGGTGAATTGATTGTTCTCTTAACCAGAACAATAAATTGGACTCTAACGCAGATGAATAGTCAGGGGAAAAATCGCGCTGCTTTCAAAACACGAGCATCAAACACCTTAAAAAGATCCTCACCATCATTCTTAATAGCGTTTCTCGGTTAGCAATGTTCTTAGGGAAATTAAACAAAAGGACAGTGGTAGGGCGATATTCAGAAAAAAGTTTATAAGGGGAAGCTCTTAATCATCATATTTTCCTATTAACATCATTTACCGTAATTTTCATGACTACTGTCAATTTTTTCATTCGAAAATTTTGATGATGTTCTTCAAAAGATACCCATATATCGCACTTACTGACAGCGATATATTCTCAGTCCACAACATCAAGGAAAGCTAATATGAAAAATATCATTCAGTGGATTGTAAAACCTAATCACCTTATGTTCCATGACCTTATATTGAGGTTATTCGTCGGCGGTACGATGGTCTACCATGGACAGGGAAAGCTATTCAACCTTGAAGGAACCGCTCAATTCTTTCATTCTATTGGTATAGAGCCCCCTTATTTTATGGCCGTTATTGCTTCATTTGGGGAAGTGTTTGGCGGATTGATGGTAATGCTAGGTCTCTTTACTCGTATGGGAGCCTTAGCTAATGCAGCCTCCATGGTGGTTGCAATCATCTTCCTTGGCTGGCCTAACGGATTCGATGCTCGCCAGGGTGGTATAGAATATCAGGCAACATTACTCGTTATCTTTATATTTATTGCCGTCAACGGTGCTGGTAGGTTCTCTGTTGATAAAACCCTCCATAAAAGACTCCAATAATTGTTATCCGGTGTAGCTCTTATTGGAGAACACCGGGTTACCCTTAATATTCAAGCTCATGAGAGCTCAATTAACCTTATTCTGAGGCGTCAAAATGATTACTGATTATCTTCCCAGGCAGTTGATTGCCGTTGCAGCGGGATACCAAGAAGGAAATACCCATGTTCATGTGGTAAGTGCCGAACTCTATGAAAACAACAAGCTTGGTATTTGGTTTCCCAAATCGCACACTTATTCAACTAATGACTTGATTACATTACATCTAGATAATCGAACCGGAGTCGATATATATGATGCTGAACTTGAGGTATACCGTGCATCTTATAAGGGAAAGGTAATATCAATTTCTGGTAACAGGCTCATGTTGGCGCCACTCGAAACAATGGTTTTTTATGGTAATAAATGCATCTATAAATACCAGGCCGAAGAATACACCTACCCGTGCGACACACGCCCTGAAGTTTCCCTGAAGATTAGCCCACAACAAAAAGGGATTACACCGGACGATACAGAGTTCGAGAACAAGGTTGGGGTATTGATAACTCAGGCATTAGAACAACCGCACACGACTGTCATGGCATTTTTATCATCAACTGAAGATGATATTTTCATGATCACCTACCCTAACAGTTTTAAAGGCCAACTCTTAGCAAGAGACACACACTGTATATTTGCTATCGACAACCGCAATACTTTTACTTTTGAAACACACATTGATTGGAATTACACCCTAATCAGCGCTGAGGCATTCCGAGTTGAAAAAAACTCTCAACTTTTTACTCAAGTCCAAGATTTGTTCATAGCCAAGAACCCTTGGGAAGCAGGCTTCTTTCTGGCTGATGAGATTGAGATGTATCACTTGAAATCAAAAGGTGTAGTCTGTAATCAAGCCTTGATCGCCAATCTTCTATAATGCTATCTACCGTTTGATACCTAATATTATTAACAAAGTGCGAAACAAGCAGCACGCCTGAATTAATCCGCCACCATTGAGAGTACAAGAATGGGACAGCTAGAGGATATGCATGTTTTCATACGAGTTGTGGAAACAGGCAGTATTACCAAAGCAGCAGAGCAACTGAACCTGGCCAAATCTGCAGTCAGTAAGCGTTTAAGCGAACTTGAAAACCGGTTGAACTCGAAGCTTATCAACCGTACTACCCGAAAATCCAGCCTCACAGAAGCCGGAACTCTCTATTACCAACAAGTAAAACAGATACTGGAAGAAGTAGACGAGCTAAATAACCGTATATCCTCAGCCACCCAGCACCTGGAAGGCTCTCTGAAGTTAGCCCTTCCACTCTCATTCGGCCTCAGCCAACTGGCTCCGGCTCTCGACATTTATGCCAAGAAATACCCGAACCTGAAAATCGAGACTGATTTTTCAGACAGAAAGGTCGATATCGTCGAAGAAGGCTTTGATTTGGCTTTTAGGATCGGCCATATTGAGGACTCTTCCTTTCGAGCCAGGAAAATAGCCCCGATCAAGCATGTACTCTGTGCCAGCCCTGAATACCTTGAACAACACGGTACTCCAGCCTCACTAGAGGAATTAAAAAGTCACCGATTCCTTAAGTACGGAAGTACCCCGCAGGCTGGGGTAAACTTACTGG
>NZ_JAKRFQ010000771.1 GCF_022347985.1 Photobacterium sp. OFAV2-7 | reverse complement strand
CCTCGTACCCCACGGGACCGATCTGCCAAAATGAGCATGCCGGCACAAGCTATGGTTACTGATTTAACTGACTTTCGACGCAAAAATTCCTGCCCGTCCACCAGCTGTGGCCACCTTGCCAGTTCATCCAGGTCCTGAATGTCTGTATTTTCGCGTAGCCAACTGGTTATAAGGCCAATCTGTTCAACCGTTATAGGAAATGCAGGCACAGGGAATGAATCTACGACAGTCGTATCGAGATGTGGTTTGAGCAATAACCGAAGTGCATCGAGATTAACCCGCATATCTGAAGTATCGATACTGGCACAGAGATGCTCATGTTCATCATGTGATAACGTCGCGGGCAGATACAATAAAGGGGCTGCAATGCTGCGGTGGTTTGAAAAACCGGTTTTGACCGCAAGCTGCCCTTTTATCATAAAGCAGCCATAGATCAGCCGTCTTTCACGACGGAAATTATCAGCTTGCTGGTGCAATACCTCAGCTTCGCTCCCGGCTAATGGCAGCCGTGGCAACGTACCGGTTAACAACAGATCTTCATCTTTGATATAGAGCTTTCTATCTTTTCGTACACGGGTGATATTGGCTATGGACAAATCGCTGCTGTCGGCACGATAGCAGCGACGAAAGTACTCTATGTAAGGCTTAATAGATGACACAATTGCTTCCCGGTAACTGGCGAGCAAGTATTACAGCATAATCCCTTTTTCCTGTCAGTATTGCGGAGCAAGCTCATGATCAGCCTCTATTTTTTGTCCCAATAGCAGCATCCAGATACTCGCGAACAAGACAACAAAACCCACAATGATAAAGCCGTATTCGATGGCATCGGCATGGGCAAGAAAAGCAATCAATACGTAGCTCAGGCTCTGGACCAAAGTTGCAAACATTGCCATCCCCCCATCTACACGGCCACGTTGTGACATTGGAATGGTATGGTGCATCCAGTTCGTTCTGGCAATACGATTGAGCGCATTAAAGAACCCAAAGCCAAGCGTCAGCAACACAATATAAAGAGGCTGCATGACACCGCTCATTACCAGCAATGTAAATGCCAGAATCAGCATCGAGTACTGCATAATGGCTCGGTGCGACAGCATCGCTAATACTCGAGAGACCAGCACACCCGTCATCAAGGATCCAAGACCAAAGGCAATGTTATAAAACGCAACCCAGTTACCGGAAATATTGAGATCGGCAAACCAGATAGGAACAAGTTTCCCCAGAAAAGTTAACACAGGATAAGACAGGCAAGAGATAAGCAGGAAGCCATAGAACCTTGGTTGCTGGGCAAAGATGATTTTGGTCTCTTTAATCTGACTTAGAAACGGTATGTTTTTCGAGTGTCTAACCTTGCGCTGATAAGGCGTCACAACATAACTGTAAGCGGCAATACCAGACGCAATAGCTGCAAATGCGGAAAACTCTTCGATCCCCCACATCTCAAGCAGAAAAATGCCCAGCGCACCGGCCCCCAACGTGGTCCCTTGCATGACAATTTCCTGATAACCGGAAATTTTTGCATATTCCTGCTGATCATAATTTTCCTGGGTGAATGCATTGTTGGCATTCCAGGCGATATTACTTGAAACCCAAAACACCAGCTGTGAAGCCGCCAAGATCCAATGTGAGCCTGCCCCTATCCAGTACGCAATACAAACCAGCAGTGCCGTTGTTGACTGCGCAACTTGTACCAATATCAAAATTGTTTTCCGGGAATGCCTGTCTGTTAGCGTCGAAAAAAAAGGCGTACTGAGAAATGATAGCCCTGTACAAACAAGTGCCGTAATCGCCACGAATGTTCCCATATCAGGCTCTTGCAACATGATCCAGGGCAACGCCATCATGAACAAGCCTGAGCTGATACCATCAAAAAAGCGCCCGGACAAATATGGAATCGTTTTATTCTTCATCATTCTTTCCGTGTGATTTGGTTAATTCATTGCTACTCTAGAACCTCAGGTTAACTTGAGGTCAAGCTCTTTTTCAGGAGAGAACATATGGACATGAGTGTGGGCGAAGTGGCAAAACGAGCCGGGGTAACCGTGGCAACCCTTCACTTTTATGAAGAGAAAGGGCTCATTTACAGTACCAGAAACCAAGCGAACCAACGCAGGTATGACCGACAGATATTGCGAAGAATTGCCGTGATTAAGGCAGCACAGAATGTTGGGCTAACGCTACAGGAAATCTCTGATGAGCTCGGACACCTCCCGAAACACAAAGCTCCCAAGAAGAAGGAATGGGAAGAGCTTGCCCAGGACTGGCACCAGAAGCTTGAAGAGAAGATCCAAAGCCTGAGAGCTCTGCAAACTCAATTGGGAAGCTGTATACAATGCGGCTGTTTGTCACTAGATAGCTGTGCCTTGTATAACCCCGACGACTCACGCGGGATCAAGCAAGCAGGGGCGAAATTGAGCCACCCAGAGTCCTAGTACAGGCCCTATTAGGAAGAGTACATCACAACCAATCTTACTACTGATGTTCGCGACGAAATGCTGCAGGTGTAATCCCGACTCGTTTCTTGAACTGCTGAGAAAGGTGTT
>NZ_JAKRFQ010000770.1 GCF_022347985.1 Photobacterium sp. OFAV2-7 | reverse complement strand
ACCAACTGAACTACCGCTCCAATTCTGTGCGAAACTCGGCTTGCGCCCAATTTCTAGAATGTGGCGGAGAGATAGGGATTTGAACCCTAGATACGCTACAAACGTATGCCGGTTTTGAAGACCGGTGCTTTCAACCACTCAGCCATCTCTCCGTAAGTGCGGTGAATAATACGCAGCCCTTTAGCGATTGTAAAGTATCAGCTCAGTTAACTGCTCAACAGATAACCATTTTTGATGATTTATTTCTTATTCATCTCTGCTAAGGACAATACATGTCTATCACGGTTATTTTTCACACACATCATGTGGCAACTCATACTTATTGGTAGCCCTTAACCTGTACCCCGGAACCCCAAAAAGCTGTTTTGTTATGACATTCGCCAGCGATCAACTGACGCAATGCCTCTGGGTAAAGATTATATGCGCCTAGTTTTTGCTTATGTACCCACAAGAATTCAAGATGAGGTTCGTTAGAAACAACAGGAAGCTTCGAAGACAGGTCTGACTCAACACGAAAGATTAAGTTAATTTCAGCATTGAGCACGCCGTTTTCTTCCCACTCATTTTCTGCCGCACCGACAAACTCACCAATGCTGCCATCAATCGATGCCTCTTCCATTAGCTCACGCTTCAATGCTTCCTTGGCCGGTTCTGCGAACTCAATATGACCTCCGGGCAGGAAAGTCATGGTATCGCCAATTGCCCTGACCAGCAGTACATGCTCATCTGAAGTAATAAGACCTCGTGCCAAGTAGTGAAATGCCACGTTGTTTCCTCTTCTGTTTGCTGATCGGCCAATAGTAACGGGTTTAAACAATCTGTAACAGAGTCGTCCCCCCTTCATCACACCTAATTCATTAAGCAGCTATATACCCAAGCCACCTCAAGATGCAGGATTCAGAGTGAGACCAGCGAGCTCAGTTCAAGGAAAATGACGGTAGGAATGGTATTCCCTTTCAACGTTATTTGACACAGAAATGGGTTCGCTGGCTCACTCCCAAAGGGCGAGTTCCAGTTCTTTTAAATAGATAGGGGCTTCTATGCGTTGTTACCGATTATTAATTTAGAGCCACTAGATTTTCAAATCGGTGCCTAGCCTGCGCGGCCCGGCCACAACCCAAGTAATTCTCGCTGAAACGAGCATATTGAGGTAGCTTGGGTATAGTTATGCTAATCTCGAACCTTCACTCAAAAATAGATAACTACAACGATGAAAATATTCAGCAATTTTGAAAGTGGCAACATTCATGTTGTCAAAGCCGACAAGCCCGAAGATATCCAGCTAACCATTCCCTGTGACAACCAATCTGAGTTCTACCAATGGTTTCATTTTCGTCTGGAAACTCATGCGCAAACTGAGCACCATATCAAGCTGCTGAACCTGGCCAAGTCCGCCTATCCGGAAGGCTGGCAGGACTACGATGTGGTTGCGTCGTATGATCGCAAGGAGTGGTTCCGCATTCCGGCTGAGTTCGACGGTGATACACTGAGCTTCAAAGTGATTCCGGAATACGGCTCGATGTATTTTGCCTACTTTGCTCCTTACAGCTATGACCGCCACCAAGACCTGCTGCATCAGGCACAAACCCACTTTAACTGCCAGCTAACAACCCTTGGCTCGACCCTAGACGGCAACGACATGAGCTTGCTGACAATCGGCGAACCGTCGGATGAAAAGAAAAATATCTGGATCATTGGGCGCCAGCACCCAGGCGAAACCATGGCAGAATGGTTCATTGAAGGCTTATTGCAGCGCCTGCTGGATGAAACTGACACCGTCGGACGCGCCCTGCTCGATAAAGCGGTCTTTTATATCGTTCCGAATATGAACCCGGACGGCAGTATTCGCGGTCATTTACGTACCAATGCCGTCGGCGTGAACCTGAATCGCGAGTGGCAAACACCTTCGATGGAAAAGAGCCCGGAAGTATACCTGGTTCGCGAGAAAATGCTGAAAAGCAGTGTTGATATGTTCCTGGATATTCATGGTGACGAGGCCATTCCATATAACTTTGTTGCAGGCAGTGAAGGGATCCCGTCCTATGACGGTCGACTGGCGAACCTGGAGAGTAAATTCAAGCAGGCCCTGCTGACCATAACTCCTGAATTTCAGGACGAACATGGGTATGACAAAGACGAACCGGGCCAAGCCAACCTGACTATCGGTTCTTGCTGGGTGGCCGAGAAGTTCAAGTGCCTGTCTTACACCGTTGAAATGCCGTTTAAGGATCATATCCTTCATCCAGACAGCTTCTACGGCTGGTCGCCAGAGCGCAGCGTTGCCTTCGGGCAGGATGTATTGGCGGCAGTACTGGCTGTTGCAGATGATATTTAGGCTTCAGTTAACAAGCCTCAAATAGCAAAAAGCGCCAAATGACAAACAGGCTGACCATTACTGGCCAGCCTGTTTGCTTCCCTGGGTATGTGAACAGCTCTTAACCGCAGTAATTAGCGATTAATCATTTGCTCACGCTCCGGGCCTACCGAAATCATTTTGACCGGTACCCCCATGAGTTCTTCAATACGCAGTACATACTTCTGCGCAGCAACTGG
>NZ_JAKRFQ010000769.1 GCF_022347985.1 Photobacterium sp. OFAV2-7 | reverse complement strand
TCTGCCGCTCGATGAAGTCATGCGGCGAATAGAGCAAGTGTATCACTACTACGGGAAGAACACCGATATACAGGTAACCGGAGGCGAGCCGACACTCAGAAAACCCGACGAGTTATGTACCATCATTGCCAGAATCCGCAAGCTGGGCATGCGTGCGACTTTGATGACCAACGGCATTCGGGCAAGCAGGTCACTACTAAAAAAGCTATGCCGAGTTGGTTTAACTGATGTCGCCTTTCATGTCGATACCACCCAGCTGCGCAAGGGTTACAACACCGAGCTGGAACTCAATGTTATTCGCCAGGCCTATCTGGACAAAGTGAAAGGCTTGCCGCTTAGTGTGATGTTCAATACCACGCTGCACGAAGGCAATTATCACGAGCTTCCTGAGCTTGTCCGCTTCTTCTGTGACCACGCCACACAGCTTCGCACCGCCTCTTTTCAACTTCAGGCCGATACCGGCCGAGGCACACTGACAACGCGTGCAGACGATATCACCCTGAAAAACACGGTAGAGCGCATCAACCAAGGAAGTGGCACTGTTCTTAACTTTGATGCCGTACAAGCAGGCCACCCCAACTGCAATCGCTATGCCCTGGCGTTAGTTATTAATAATCAAGCTCATAATTTTTACGATGACGACTGGCTTTTCGGCCAAGTGCTGCGGGCCAGCAAAACGGTCAACTGGCAACGTAACCTACCAGTACAGTCAGCCTGCCGCTTCGGATGGTGGTTGCTAAAGCACCCATCACTCGCCTTTAGGCTTGCGAAATGGGGATCAAGAAGGTTATGGCAACTCAAAAGGACCTTAATAGCCAGCAGAGGAAAAGCCACCACCCTTTCATTTATCGTCCATAACTTTATGGATGCCAGCCAGCTTGATCAGGAAAGAATTGCCTGCTGCGTATTCAATACCATGACACGAGACGGGCCAATTTCGATGTGCCTGCATAATGCCAAGCGGGATGGGTTCATCCACCAGGCGATACAAACAAGCGAAGGAAAATATTGGTCTCCGGTAACAGGAAGCCTGTCTGGCACAGAACAAATTATCGAAGTGATCCCCGTGGATCAGTTACCGTCACGCTTTCTCAGGGGAAGAAGCAGGACAATTAACTGATGCAGAAAATATATTCAGGGAGTTACAAACACGCATAAAAAAAGCTGCGTTATCGCGTAACGCAGCCTTCTTTGAAACGAATGGGAGTATTAGATTCCCGCGCGCTTCAACAAGCCGGTCATCAGAGCTGAGCTTCCCTTAACCTGCTTGGACTTATTCTTCAATTCACGAGCCAGAGATGAGTCATTGATTGAATTACAGATATAAATCATTGCCTGATACATGTCGCGAGGCGTCTTGATACGATCAGCATCGTTAAGCGGGCTAATGATCTTCACAACATCGCTGCCTTTCTTGTTGTTTTCGTTAGCGTACTCAAGTACTGAATCAAGTAGCTTGTCCAAATCAACAATAAACTCTGAGCTCTCGATACCCTGCTTCTGGATCTCTTTCAGATTTCTCTTTCTTACCTGCTTAATGATGAATGCAGGCGTATTTAGCTTTCTGTAACCAAAGAAGCCCGCCAGAACTAGTAAGACAGCACCACCTGCTACATACCCCCAAATTGAACCTGAAGACTCGGCAACCGGCTGAACGACTTCGGCAACCTTTGTAACAGACGCTGGTACATCAGACATATTTGTAACCTTTTACTTAAACGAATACGGGACACCCGAGACATTATGCACGTTGGCAGCTAAGGGCTATGCGTTTTATCAAGATTTAGATCAAATAGAGTGACAGAGGTCAAAATTTTGACAATTAAGTGCGGTAATAAAGCACCAGTTCGAGAAAGCCTACAAGGCTACACACGCCATTTTTACTGGCTGCGCGGCAGATCAGACAAGAAAAAGGCATAGCCGAAACCATGCCTTAGCAAAAAAGAATTAACTCCCTGATTTGGCGATATATGAAGCCATCTCTTCTTCCGGCACCATACCACCTCCCGTAGCCCAGACCAGATGCGTTGCATTTTTCATCTTGTGATCATCAAGCTGAACACGTTCGCGGTATTCCTCGTTGCCTGAGACCCAGACAGGACCGAGCATACCGGCCAATGCTGAAGGCTCAAGCTGGATATCTTCATGCTTGCTTAGCTCTCCCAGATGGTGGTACATCCTTTCATCGGTAACGGTGTAGTAGCCATCAAGCAGCCTTTCCATCGCCCGTCCTACAAAGCCTGAAGCACGGCCGACAGCAAGCCCGTCAGCAGCCGTAATGTTGTCGATACCGATATCCTGCACCGCGATTGCATCATGAAGTCCGGTATGAACACCCAGCAGCATGCAAGGGGAATGGGTTGGCTCGGCAAAGATACAGTGGACATTATCACCAAAGGCCATTTTCAGGCCGAACGCCACGCCGCCAGGGCCTCCGCCAACACCACACGGCAGGTAGACAAACAGTGGGTGCTGCTCATCAACGGTGATCCCCGTATCATCAAACTGTTTCTTTACCCGCTCTCCGGCAACAGAATAACCCAGGAACAAGGTTTGCGAATAGA
>NZ_JAKRFQ010000768.1 GCF_022347985.1 Photobacterium sp. OFAV2-7 | reverse complement strand
ACTAGTATATTTCGAAAGATAAATCGCAAAAACAGTTGAAAAATATTCAAGAACTTTATCCGTATTTAAGTTTGTAAACTCTTTAATAGGTTCTAGAATAGTTACAACTGTACCTGTAGTTAAGTTATCTCCACTCTCTACTTCAGAAAGTGAGAATTGACCTATATCATCAGCGAGGCCACTTATAACGTAAGTCTGAATATTGCCTTCATCTGATAAGTACGCTGTATCCCAATCAACAACTCGACCAACTGAAAAAGGTTTAAATCGACCTTGCCCTTCCTTTCCGTGTAAAAATCGACCTTTGTCCGATAACTCCTTTAGCTTTTTCCATGATCCACCAAGCATACCAAAATGCTTTCTTGCTATATTAAGTGGAATACCTGTTCCATCGTCTTTAATAGAAATCCTGTCAAGACCATACTCTCCTCGCGTTATATCTACATCAACTCGGTTAGCATCTGCATCAAGTGCATTCCAAACAAGTTCCGCGAGAGCTGCTAAAGGAGCGCTTTTAGATACTTTATTTAAGTGGTCTTTTTTGACTTCTACTCTTATTAATTCTTTAGACATAGCCAACAAATTCGTCAGTAAATTATGCACTTAAGCTATCATAATGCTGTTGCGTAAGTAAGAGTAAATGTCAAAAAAACAAGACAATGGTGCATATTTTAATACCTTTTTAATCATGTACTTACCCTATAAGCGGTGTAGCACTGCTGATACTTCCTGTTTCTAGAAATCAAGACTAAGTCCAATAAGCTTTTTTTGGGGGAACACTCGAGTTTGCCCACCATTCTTCGACACCTAACCTACCAACGAAAGATAAATTTCGAAACTTTGTTTCACACAAGGCGCAAGTTTACTTTACATTTAGTGCATTGGCAGTACAGTCCCTAAGCAAAAATACTTTCGCGAGAGTGCTTTTGCTTAGGACCAAGAAACGCCAGGTAACGTAACTAACCAGACCGGGATTCGCCCTACGGGGCGGTATCTCAAAGGGAGTTCAGAGAGCTTCTTTCGAGATACAGGGATTTATCAAACTTGAGTGAGGCAGTAATGATTTTCACATTGGAACAACCTATCACCGCAAGTATTCAGGAAGTATGGGACCACGGCCGCTACATGGTGCGTGACATGTTCTTAGACAGTTTCGGCCACTTAGATTCGAAGTCATTTGAGAATAGCCATGTAACCCAATGGCCTCACCATCTCAACTTCATGCAGACAGTAAAACCCCGTCACTTTTGCTCGGTCAGCGGGGTTAGCAATAACAGAGATATCACTCTAAACAGCTGGGTTAGTTACAACGGAATGGCCTACCCAGCAGGGCCGAAACCGAACTGGGAAGACAAAATCACCTTTAGCACCATCGCTATCACAGCGAAGGAAGCTACTCCGGCAAGTGGGAATGAAACATATCTACTGCATGTTCAGGAATTAGGGCCGGCTTTTCAGGAAGCACAGAAACAGTTCCTTCAAACTCATCAAGAAATTCAGGCACAAAAAAACCCGACCTAAGCCGGGTAGTTTTGGGCAGGGGTAACGACCAAGAAACGCCTGCCGTGCGGTGACGACCAAGTACACCGCATATAGGTAACGACCATGACGACGACCAAGTACGCCATGGAAGCGTTGCGGGAATCAACCAACAACAGGGAAATAGTACAATGAAAAGTTTATTCGCTCAAGTAGATAGCTCCTACCACAAAGCGCTAGAGGCATTCATCGCCAACGGAAAACAGCGCATTATCAGCAACCGCGAGTGGTGCGATCTAACCATTAGCGACTTCGTTTCATCCTATATCGAAATGCACAACGGCAAGCTTGTCGATTCACTGGTGAAGTTCACGCTCACCGCTAATTGTGAAGCCTCAAACTCTCTCCTCTCCCTAATGGGATACCAAGAATTCGCCAAGGACGCCCTAGACGAATGGCTGGAAGAGAACGCCAGCACCATCGTTCAGCATTTCGCGCAAGAAGTTAAAGCACATGAAATGGAATCAGCTGTAACCGCAGCTGGCTTTTAACCCCGTCGAAAGATGTTGCACCAACGGCTAATCACTAATCGGAGTATGGAAGATGAAAGAGTTACAAGAAGTCATGAACACTAAAGTGGCTGAAATCATTGCTAGCGGCGAAATCGAAAGGCAGATATCAAAGCGTATTGAGTCGGTGATTGATTCCGCGCTAGAAACCCAGTTTCGTTCTTATGGGCCAATAGCCAAGCAACTAGAAAAGATATTTCAAGAAAAGTTAGTTATCGACACCGAAAATATCGATTTCGAATCATATAACCAAATCATGCTTTCAGCAGTAAAGCAGCGCATCAATGGCATGTTCGCCGAGTCTGCATCGAGCAAGTTCATGAAAGAGCTTGATGAGATGCTGGGTACACCACCTCACGAAATGGATATCCACGATCTTGTTAATCAGGTGGCTGAGTATTGGCGTAGAGATCGAAGCAGCTATGACGATTGGGAAGAAGAGATCTGCATTGAACTAGAAGCTGAATGCGGTGCTCTTCGCGGAAGCTACTCGTTAAAAATGCATATTGAATCAAGTGGGTA
>NZ_JAKRFQ010000767.1 GCF_022347985.1 Photobacterium sp. OFAV2-7 | reverse complement strand
CTGTTGTTTCGCTTCATTGCTGTAGGTAACAAAGGCACGATCAAACCAAGCTGAGCTACCGGCAATATCAGTAATAGCTGCAGATACACCGCCACCGGTGCAGGACTCTGCCGTGGTAGCGACGACCCCATGCCTACTCAAAGCCGTACCAAGTTCCCGAGACAATTGCAGGATATCCATCATCCCTTCCTCCCGTCGATAATTCCAGCCCAACCATACTCTGCCACGCCTTCGGCGGCAACTCCACCAGGCCTTCAGCGGCAAGGAAATTGTTCGCAAGAGAACCAATTGCGACTTTGCTCCCTTAACCGATTCACGTATCCTTAGCCTCCAGAAATTTACCCGGTACGTTTTTAATTCCGGCATCAATAAGCAGGCAATATCGTGACAGTGAAAGGTTTAGAAAAGCACACCCCCATGATGCAGCAATTTTTGAGGATCAAGGCAGAAAACCCTGATGTTCTACTGTTCTATCGTATGGGCGACTTCTACGAACTATTTTTTGACGACGCCAAACAGGCCTCTCAACTACTGGATATTTCCCTAACTAAACGCGGCTCCTCCAACGGCCAGCCGATCCCGATGGCCGGTGTTCCCTACCATGCGGTCGAAGGCTATCTCGCCAAGCTGGTCCAGCAGGGGGTATCGGTGGCGATCTGCGAGCAAATCGGCGATCCGGCCACCAGTAAAGGACCGGTCGAGCGCCAGGTGGTACGTATCGTGACACCGGGTACGGTCAGTGACGAGGCACTGCTCAACGAGCGCCACGACAACCTGATTGCGGCGATTTACCAGAATAACGACGGGTTCGGCTATGCCACGCTGGATATTACCTCCGGCCGCTTTATGCTGACCGAACCTGAAACCGAAGAAGCTATGCAGGCCGAGCTGCAGCGTACCAGCCCTGCCGAGTTGCTCTACCCTGAGGATTTTGCGCTGCCGGGCCTGCTGCAGTCCCTGAAAGGCACCCGCCGCCGTCCGGTCTGGGAGTTCGATTTGGAGACCGCGCGCCAGCAACTGACCATGCAGTTCGGTACCCGCGATCTGGTCGGCTTCGGCGTCGAAACAGCCGAGCGCGGTCTGTGCGCTGCCGGCTGTCTGCTACAGTATGTCAAAGATACCCAGCGTACCGCGCTACCGCATATCCGCGCGATCACTCAGGATACCAAAGATCATGCCGTGATCTTAGATGCAGCTACCCGCCGTAACCTGGAGCTGACCCAGAACCTGGCTGGCGGGTTTGACAACACGCTGGCCTCGGTACTGGATCAAACTGCCACCCCAATGGGAAGCCGATTGCTTAAGCGCTGGCTGCACCAACCGATCCGCGATCCACAACAGCTCAACCACCGCTTTGACGCCATCGCCGCATTTAAGGATACTGGTTTCTTTACCGAGCTAGCCGGTGTGCTGCGCCACATGGGCGATCTGGAACGTATTCTGGCGCGCCTGGCCCTGCGCTCTGCTCGACCGCGAGATCTGGCCCGCATGCGCACCGCCTTGCAACATCTTCCTGAGCTGGCTGAACTGCTGGCAGAAATCAACCAGCCGCGGATCGGTGAGCTGGCCCAGTTTGCTGCACCGATGGATGAGCTTTGCGAGTTGCTGGAACGTGCGATTATCGAAAACCCGCCAGTGGTGATCCGCGACGGCGGAGTGCTGGCACCGGGCTATAACGCCGAACTTGATGAATGGCGCGATCTGGCTGACGGCGCATCAAAATACCTTGATGAGCTTGAGGCCCGCGAGCGTGAACACCACGATATCGATAGCCTGAAAGTTGGCTTCAACCAGGTCCACGGCTTCTTTATTCAGGTCAGCCGCGGTCAGAGCCATCTGGTACCTAGCCATTATGTCCGCCGCCAGACACTGAAAAATGCCGAGCGCTATATTATTCCCGAGCTCAAGGAGCACGAAGACAAGGTACTGAACTCCAAGTCCAAGGCACTTGGTCTTGAGAAAAAGCTGTGGGACGAGCTGTTTGACTTGCTGCTGCCTCACCTGGAACAGCTGCAAAATGCGGCCAATGCCCTGTCTGAACTCGACGTGCTGGCCAACCTGGCAGAACGAGCCGATACCCTCAACTACTGCCGTCCGGAGCTCACAACAGAGACCGGCATTGAGATCAATGCCGGCCGTCATCCTGTGGTCGAGCAAGTTCTGAGCGAACCATTTATCGCCAACCCGATTTCCCTGCATCATGATCGCCGGATGCTGATCATTACCGGTCCGAACATGGGCGGTAAATCGACCTATATGCGCCAAACAGCACTGATTGCCCTGATGGCACATGTCGGCTCGTTTGTTCCGGCCGAGTCCGTAAAGATGGGGCCGCTGGATCGTATTTTTACCCGTATCGGTGCCTCGGATGATCTTGCCTCCGGCCGCTCGACCTTCATGGTGGAAATGACCGAAACCGCGAACATCCTGCATAATGCGACACAGAACAGCCTCGTACTAATGGATGAGATCGGCCGTGGTACCAGTACCTATGACGGCCTATCGCTAGCCTGGGCCAGTGCCGAGTGGCTGGCCGATAAAATTGCAGCTATGACCCTGTTTGCAACTCACTA
>NZ_JAKRFQ010000766.1 GCF_022347985.1 Photobacterium sp. OFAV2-7 | reverse complement strand
CGTCAGTACGATCTTGAAGTAAATATTCTGGTTACAGACGATGCCTATTGGACAACTACTCGGCAAGATTATATTCGACAGCTACTCTGGGATGAGTTAGCTGATGAGCTAGGTGATACCTGGCTTTCTGTTACCTTTACTGGTCAGAAACGTTGGTTATAACAAACATTCGTATGAGCTAGTACAAAAGAACGGCACCAGTCGTTCTTTTGCTATTAGTTTTTCTAATTTTGAGAGCTAATAAATCTAAGCAGTAAAGTGCTAGCAATCTTGTCAAATTGAGCGCAAAATATACGGGCTACAAATAAGAAGCCGAATATTTATAAGAAATAGCGATTTAGATTGCTATTCTGGGCGATACGTGGATTAGCTTATTGATTGTGGGTTAATAAATTAATCTACGATATAATGCCTGACTGATGGATATGATGATTCATCACATTTTTGTAACTAGTTAGTGCAAATTAAACGTAAATAAGGTATCTTATTTTTTGTCTAAAAATTGCTTTTGCCAAGAGGCAATCTTTAGACCGTAGTTTAACCCTTTTTTGGTGTCTTTATTCTCGGATTAAGCACCATGGCTTAAATCAAAGGTTTACAGGTTATTATGGAAACTCTGCTAGTCATTGCCTTCATATTCGGCGCTGCATTTATTATCGTAAAAGAGAAAAAATGCACGAAGGGTATAGACTATTCACGAGACTCGCTATAAAACTCGGGCGCCATATGGCGCTTTTGTTTTATTTATCTATTCAATGTGAATAGTAATTACTACTGTTTGATTATTTCTGTCTAAGCAACTTCCTGTTGTTTGTTCTTTATATCCTCATATCCTCTGCATTCAATTTTGATCAAGATCAGATTTGATCTTGAACTCGTGATACATTTTTTTCGTTTTTTATCAAGTCGTGATCTCAGTCGTAAGAGATAAAAATGTATTGCTTGAGAAGCATCTCATTAATGAATATTGTTGTATATTGTTGTAACTCAATATCGTTGTTTTTATTGTGACATTTACGGTTGCAATTCATGAACGGCTACTAGGGAAAGGTTCTTTTTCAGGTTATGTTATTCGATAATCGAGCTCGGAATACAGAGGCGAGTGTATTCAAGCGTGGGGTTCTAAAAAAGCATAACTTATCATCTATTGCATTTGTTCTAGGCTTATCGTTTCTTTTTTCATTGCTAAGTGGCTTCTTTTCACAGCTTCAACTGTCATACATCATTAGCTCAGACTCAAAAGAGCTATTGAATACCTATTCAATGAAGGTGGAACGCTTCCCTGAAGTGCTCAGTTCGCTAAGCCGGAATTTCCAGTTTGATTGCAGCCCCCTTGATCAGCATCAGCTTCAACACATTGCGTATAATGATTATGTTATTCGGCGGATAACCATAAAAACGAAGAGTGGAGCACAGTGCTCTAGTTTTCAGGGCGCTGACACAGAATCAAGGTTGGTTCCTTTGCTTTACAACATGACGCCTGATGTTTCATTGTGGGTAGCCTCGGAGTCGAGAAGCGAACAGAACCTTCTGGTAGCAGAATGGAAGGGCGAGAAGGGGAGGTTGTTGGTTCATATGGAGCCCCTGGTTTCTGAGACTCTAAGAAACAAGTATTGTGATGATTGTGTATTAAGCTCGATTTCTTCTATAGATAGCCCAACCGTCTCTTATTGGCGTGGAGACGCAGCATTGCTTGTTAATGAGCCGCTGTTTACCTCTGAATTTTCTGAAGGGCTCAGGGTCAATACGTTTGTAAAACAAGAGTTACTTACCAAGTACAAGGAAGAGCTATGGTTGCCATTGTTTTTGTTTGGCGGCGGGCTTGGGGCTATCTGTCTTTCCTTATACCGTATGTTTATCCGCAGAAAAATGTCTCTTCACTCACTGGTTGAACAGGGCTTGGCTAAGCAAGAGTTTGTTCCTTATTACCAACCCATTGTTGATGTATCCAGCAATTCTCTGTATGGCTGCGAAATGCTTGCTCGCTGGCAGCGACCAGGACAAGATGTTATTTCACCGATGGAGTTTATCCCCTATGTTGAGAAAAGTGGCCAGATCTTACCTATTACCGAGCAGCTTATAGAAAAGGCAATCTATGAGATCAGCAAGTTGAATTGGCAAATGACGAAACAGGTTATCAGCATCAATGTGGTTCCTGATCAGCTAGAGAGTCTGGATGTGCTGGAAAAATCACTCAAGCTGCTACAACACTCAGAAATAACGCCCGAACAAATAGCCTTTGAAGTAACCGAGAGAAAGCAGTTTACAGATTTAACCATGGCTTCTGATGTTATTGAGCAGCTAAGAATGCGGGGTATTGGTGTCAAACTTGATGATGCCGGGACCGGTTATGGGGGTTTTAGCTACATCCAACAGCTTAATATCAGAAGCCTAAAAATTGATAAGATGTTTGTGGAAAATATTGGCACTGCCGATATCAAATTATCTTTGCTTGATTCGATAATTGCTTTTGGCAAGGAGGCAGGGATGGAGATGATTGCCGAAGGAGTCGAGACTGAAGAGCAATCAAAGTACCTTGCCGAACAAGGGGTCTACTTGCAGCAGGGATACTTCTTTGGT
>NZ_JAKRFQ010000080.1 GCF_022347985.1 Photobacterium sp. OFAV2-7 | reverse complement strand
TCCGGCTTGCCCTGAAACGGGACGACGTCAGCACGATAACGGGCAACAAAGCTTCGGATTGCATCCTGTTCGGCACCGTCGTGATCAAGCAAGGTATTATCAAGATCAAAAAAAATCATACCCCCTCCTGTGAACACCCTACCCTCAGCTTAATCACACTTTATCCACAAAGGCGAGTAAATTCAGCGAAAAAGGTTAGCCAATACAAACTTTACTACTGACATGCCTAATGTTTAATCAACCTCTGCCATTAAAACACCCGAAAATAAAAAACCGCTCCGAAGAGCGGTTTTAAACTATTGCGAGGTCAAATCAGTGCCTAGCCAATATTGACGCGGGCATTGCGGAACATACGCATCCACGGGCTGTTCTCGTTCCAGTCATCCGGATGCCAGGAGTTCGCCACGGTACGGAATACACGCTCTGGGTGCGGCATCATGATCGTGACGCGACCATCCTGAGTTGTCAGGCCTGTAATCCCGTTTGGAGAACCGTTCGGGTTCGCCGGGTAATTCTGGGTCACGTTGCCATAGTTATCGAGATAGCGCAGGGCCACAGTGCCTGATTGCTCGATCGCATTCAGGTGCTCACCATTTCGCACTTCGACTCGTCCTTCGCCGTGAGAGACCGCAATCGGCATCCGAGATCCAGCCATGCCATTAAAGAACAGAGAATCGCTCTGCTGGACTTCTACCAGGCTAAAGCGGGCCTCGAAGCGCTCTGATTCATTGCGCACAAAGCGAGGCCACAGATCGGCACCCGGGATAAGCTCACGCAGGTTAGACATCATCTGACAGCCGTTACAGACACCAAGAGCGAAGGTGTCATTGCGATGGAAGAAGCTCTCGAACTGCTCACGTGCCATGTTGTTAAACAGCACAGACTTCGCCCAACCTTCACCGGCACCCAGAACGTCACCGTAGGAGAAGCCGCCGCAGGCAACCAAGCCATTGAAACCGTCCAGTTTTACATTGCCCGACAGGATGTCGCTCATGTGGACATCTTTGGCGTCAAAGCCAGCGCGGTCAAATGCCGCCGCCATTTCAACATGAGAGTTCACACCCTGCTCACGCAAAATAGCCATCTGCGGCTTAGCACCTGTCGAGATAAACGGCGCAGCAATATCTTCATTAATATCGAAGCTCAGCTTGGTCGACAGGCCTGGATCCTGGCTGTCTTTCTTGGCTTCGAACTCCTGTAGGGCACCAGCCGGGTTATCACGCATTGCCTGCATCTGGTAGGTTGTTTCTGCCCAGATAGTACGCAGTTCAGTACGGCTTTGCTCCAGGACACGATCATTGCCGTTCCAGATACGGACAACATCTTCGTCAACCACAGTACCAATCACATGGCTACAAGCCTCAAGGCCATTCGCAGCGAGCACTGACTGTACGTCGTCAAGATCGTCAGTGCGTACCTGAAGCACAGCACCGAGCTCTTCGTTAAACAGCGCTGCAAGCACATCGTCGCACTCGTCTGCATCGGTTGTATTGATATCAACTTCAACACCGGTGTGGCCGGCAAATGCCATCTCAGCCAGCGTCACGTACAGACCACCGTCACCACGGTCATGGTAAGCCAGCACTTTTTCATCCCGAACCAATGCCTGTACAGCCTCAAAGAAGCCTTTCAGCAGCTCAGGGCTATCGACATCAGCCGATTTGTCGCCCAACTGCTTGTATACCTGCGCCAGCGCCGTCGCGCCCAGGCGGTTCTTGCCACAACCCAAATCAACCAACAAGAGTGTCGACTCGCCTTTATCGGTACGCAGCTGAGGCGTTACGGTTTTGCGGACATCTTCAACCCGGCCGAAGGCGGTAATGATCAGAGACAGCGGCGAAGTCACTTCTTTCTGCTCGCCGTTCTCTTCCCACTTGGTCTTCATCGACATCGAATCTTTGCCGACAGGAATGGTCAGGCCAAGGGCCGGACACAGCTCTTCACCCACAGCTTTAACGGCTTCGTATAAACCAGCATCTTCTCCCGGGTGACCGGCAGGCGACATCCAGTTGGCCGACAGGTTAATCCGCTTCATGTCACCGATATCGGCACTGGCAATATTGGTGATCGCCTCACCGACAGCCAGTCGAGCTGACGCACCGAAGTCAAGAAGCGCGACAGGGGTGCGCTCACCCATCGACATCGCCTCACCATGGTAAGTGTCGTAGCTGGCAGCCGTAACGGCACAGTTTGCTACCGGCACCTGCCAAGGACCCACCATCTGATCGCGAGCCACCAAGCCGGTTACCGTGCGGTCACCGATGGTGATCAGGAACGTTTTCTCGGCAACTGCCGGCAGACGCAAAACACGGTGAGTCGCGTCTTCTAGCTCGATCCCAGTGCGGTCAATGGCTTGGCCTTGCGCTTTCTGGGTTTTCACATCACGATGCATTTTCGGCGGCTTACCGAGCAAAATATCCATCGGCATATCGATAGGCGTATTGTCGAAATGACTATCTTCGAGTGTCAGATGACGCTCTTCGGTCGCTTCACCCACCACGGCATAAGGTGCACGCTCACGCTGACAAATGGCATCAAACACAGCCATATTCTCAGGCGCAACGGCCATAACATAACGCTCTTGTGACTCGTTACACCAGATCTCCAGCGGACTCATGCCCGGCTCATCATTTGGTACATCACGCAGCTGGAATTTGCCGCCGCGCTCGCCATCATCCACCAGCTCCGGCAAGGCATTGGAGATACCGCCGGCACCCACATCGTGGATAAAGGCAATCGGGTTGGCTTCGCCCATCTGCCAGCAGCGATCGATCACTTCCTGACAACGACGCTCCATTTCCGGGTTTTCACGCTGCACCGAGGCAAAATCCAAATCTTCTGCCGACTGACCTGATGCCATCGATGATGCCGCCCCGCCACCGAGGCCGATATTCATCGCCGGGCCGCCCAGCACAATGAGCTTGGCCCCTACCGGGATCTCTTTCTTCTGCACATGTTCGTCGCGGATATTACCCATACCACCGGCAATCATGATCGGCTTATGGTAACCACGGATCTCCTCGCCATTGTGCGAGTCCACCTTTTCTTCATAGGTACGGAAGTAGCCCAGCAGGTTCGGACGACCGAACTCATTGTTGAATGCCGCGCCGCCCAGCGGGCCTTCCAGCATGATATCCAGGGCATTGACGATTCGGCCCGGTTTGCCAAAATCCGTCTCCCATGGCTGCTCGAAACCTGGAACACGAAGGTTAGAGACGGTAAAGCCGACCAGGCCTGCTTTAGGCTTGCCACCAATACCGGTTGCGCCTTCGTCACGGATTTCACCGCCGGACCCGGTTGAGGCTCCCGGCCAAGGCGAAATCGCCGTTGGGTGGTTGTGAGTTTCCACTTTCATCAGGATATGTGCCGCTTCCTGATGGTAGTTATATTGACGCGAGTCCGGGTTCGGGAAGAAACGGCCAACATGGGAGCCTTCCATCACCGCAGCATTGTCTTTATAAGCAGACAGCACATAGTCGTGGTTCTGCTCGTAGGTGTTCTTGATCATCTTGAACAGTGACTTTTCCTGATCAACACCGTCGATCGTCCAGTCAGCATTAAAGATTTTATGGCGGCAGTGCTCCGAGTTGGCCTGGGCAAACATCATTAGCTCGATGTCATTCGGGTTGCGGCCCAACTTGGTGAAGTTCTCAACCAGATAATCAATCTCATCCTCGGCCAGTGCCAGGCCAAGGCTAACATTGGCCTCTTCGAGTGCCTTACGGCCACCTGCCAGGATATCGACATTTTGTACCGGCGCAGGCTCCGCCTGCTTGAATAGCGCACTGGCCGCTTCCATCTCGGTAAAGACGACTTCCATCATGCGGTCGTGGATCAGGCCCTTAAGCTCGGCAAGCTGAGTCTCGGTCAGAGCCGTGGTTGTTTCAACATAATAAGCCGTACCACGCTCCAGACGTTTAATCGTCTCCAGGGCACAGTTATGGGCAATATCCGTTGATTTTGAAGACCATGGAGAGATAGTTCCAGGACGAGGGGTAACCAGTAGCAAGGTGCCTGTCGGCTCGTGCTCTGCAATCGTTGGACCGTAGGTTAGCAGGCTTTCCAGCTTGCTTTGCTCATCAGCATTCAGGGGAGCAGATACATCAGCGAAATGCATAAACTCGGCGTAAATGCCTGACACAGGCAGATCTAACTCGCGGCAACGCTCTAATAGCTTGTTAACGCGAAACTCAGACAGTGCGGGTGAACCACGCAAAATTTCCATGTGCGTACGTCTCTCGATTAGCAGTTGAATGAAGGTGATATTGGCCTAACACCCAGCTCAATCACTGGGCTAATTACGTCAATGCCACCTTTTTCACCAAATTGACCCGAGGCGAGTAACTCACGATGGAGCGTAGTATAAGGGAATTTTTTTTGTGACGTAACACCTGACGCAACCGTTTGCGTGTTTTTTTTTCATTCAGGTGTAAATCAAGAGGAAGAAAGCCAACTTTTGCTCAAGGAAGTCGCCGTAAGGGCGATACTTTCCAAGATAGCAACGCAAAACCAGCATCGAGCAGGTACACTTAGTTGTATTTCAAAACGGAAAATTCCTCACAGTGGGCTACTGAGCGACTTTGCTGATATGACGAGCTTTGGTATAAAGAACACCTAATTATAATGATGAGCACATGTTGTTGAACAATATTCGATTAATCCCTTCCCCCCGGTACGTGATTGCCATCATGCTGAGCCTGTTGCTGCTTAGCGGATGTAAATGGCTAGAACCTCCTGCGCGCAGTGATCTGGAGAAGATCCGCGAGAGCGGCGTATTACGTGTCGGTACCCTGAACAACCAGCTAGCTTATTTTATCGGTGCTGACGGCCCGACCGGGCTGGATTACGAACTTGCCCAGCGATTTGCCGACAAGTTGGGGGTAAAGCTGGAAATGCAGCCGATGTTTACCCTTGCCGGTCTCTTTCCCTCCCTTGAGCGGGGTGACGTGGATATCATCGCAGCCGGGCTGACCATGACCGATGATCGGTTGGAAAATTTCCGGGCCGCACCAGCCTATTACTACGCCAGCCAGATTGTGGTCTACAAAAAAGGCCAGTGGCGCCCTCGTGATACCGAAGATCTTTCGCAGAACAAAGGCTCGCTGACTGTCGTTAAAGGCTCCAGCCATGAGAAAAGCCTCAATACGCTGAAAGTGCTCTACCCGGATCTGAAATGGCAAGCCGTTGAGGAAACCGACAGCGACGACCTACTGCGGATGGTTGCCAAAGGCGAGCTGGACTACACCATTGCCGATTCGGTCGATGTCGCCCTCAGCCAGCGCATTCACCCAGACATCGCCACCGCCCTGGAACTGACCGAAGACGAGCCTATCGCCTGGTTTGTCAACAAAACCACAGATGACAGCCTGTATGCGCTGCTCATCGAATTCTTTGGTGACATGCAGCAAAACGGCGAACTGGCCAAGCTGGAGGAAAAGTATTTCGGCCATGTTGCCACCTTCGACTATGTCGATACCCGTGCCTTCTTGCGCGCCATCGAGAAAAAACTGCCGCGCTGGGAATCGCTCTTCAAGAAATATGCCGAAGAATTTGACTGGCGCCTGATTGCTGCCCTGTCCTACCAGGAATCGCACTGGAACCCCAAAGCCGTTTCGCCAACCGGTGTCCGCGGTATGATGATGCTCACCCTGCCGACCGCGAAGTCTGTCGGGGTGAACAATCGTCTGGATCCCGAGCAGAGTATCCGCGGGGGGACCGAATACCTACGGAAGATGATCAACCGGATCCCGGACAGCATCGCCGAGCATGAAAAAGTCTGGTTTGCCCTGGCCTCCTACAATGTTGGTTTCGGCCACCTGATGGATGCCCGGCGCCTGACCAAAACACAAGGCGGCAACCCGGATGCCTGGAGCGATGTAAAACAACGCCTGCCGTTGCTACGCCAGCGTAAATACTACACCCAAACGCGCTACGGCTATGCCCGTGGTGATGAAGCGCTGAACTATGTCGAGAATATTCGTCGCTACTATCAAAGTATTATCGGCTACGAGCAGGCGCATAATCAGCAACCACAGCAGCAGGACATTGCGGTAATCGATGATCTCCACACTATCACCCCGCCAGAAACACCTGAGGTAACCCCTCGGGAGGCAGGAAGCAACACGGAAGCCGACATTGTCGATAAAGCGAAACCAACCAAAACGGCCAACAACTAACATCCCGAACGCCCCCCAACAGCCCTACTTCGGTAGGGCTTTGTTTATCGGACAATGAGTCACACGTACAGCGTCTCTTGATGCAAGAGTAAGTACAAATCTGCGACTTTGATCATTCATAATCCGTGCTATTTAGGTAACAATCGAACCATTAATCAGGCTCGCCTAACAAGCCTATCCCCTTCTATATCCGGCAGCTAATGCCATTGCTTTATGGGAAGAACCGATGCGATTTTCCAGACAAAAAAAGGCCGTAAAAAGCCTGAAACAGCGAATGACCTCGATCGCAACCCGGCGTAAACGCTTGAATGCCAATATTCGTAAAAAGATCCTCTGGCGCCAGCGCAGCTACGTGGTTGCAGCCAGCATTGTCAGCTAACTGCAGGCTGGTTTCACATCATTACTCCACAGCTAAACGACAAAGCCCGGCATCGCCGGGCTTTGTCGTGATTATTGGCAGTAGTTGCCGTCAGGCCTTGGCTGGATGTTCATTAAGTGCTGCTTGGCGAGCCTTCTTTTCCGCTTTTTTCTCTGCACGGCGACGCTTGAAGAAAGCCTGCAACTGGGCACGGCACTCATCAGCCAGTAAACCTGATTCGCAGGCCACATGGTGATTTACCTGATCATAGCTCAGCAGATTCATCACGCTGCCAGCCGCTCCGGTTTTCAAATCACAGGCTCCGTAGATCACTTTTCCCACCCGGCTGTGTACCATCGCCCCGGCACACATCGGGCAGGGTTCCAGTGTCACATACAAGGTAGCGTCTAACAGTCGGTAGTTCTGGATCACTTTGCCGGCCTGACGCAATGCCATGATTTCCGCATGGGCCGTTGCATCATGCTGGCCGATGGAGCGGTTCCAGCCCTCGCCGATCACCTGGCCGTCATACACTACGACCGCCCCGACAGGCACCTCACCTTCTTCCTCGGCTTTGGCTGCCAGCTCAATAGCGCGGCGCATAAACAATTCGTCTTGGCTCTGATCGGTCACGGGATCTCTCAAATCATACTTTCAGTATCAGGAATCGCATTATAATGCCAAGCCCAGCTAGCTCCAACCGTCAGGGCCCGATGACTTAAAGCCTGCTCGAATATCAGCACCTTGCCTGATCCCTTCTAAATAGATTATTACTACCTGGTAAAAGTAATTTACCTAACAGGGCAATTATCATTTATTTTGAAACAAATATAATGCTCACCATCACAACGAGAGACGTTAGGTAACAATCTCTATCGTCGACAGCAAATTTCTTTTCTACAGTGTATTGATACCGCCCGCGATATTTTTGTTCGTTCAACCGGTCAAAGCGCGATAAGACGGGGCTCTGTAGACACCTAATCATTAGAGAAGAGAGTGCAGAATGTCTGATCAATTTATCAAATCCAAAGCCGCTGTTGCCTGGGGCCCTAATCAGCCACTGTCAATCGAAGAAGTCGATGTCATGCTACCAAGAGCAGGAGAAGTGCTTGTCCGCATCGTCGCAACCGGTGTTTGCCATACCGATGCCTTCACACTTTCTGGCGAAGATCCTGAAGGCATCTTCCCGTCGATTCTCGGCCACGAAGGCGGCGGTATTGTCGAGCAAGTAGGTGAAGGCGTAACCAGCGTCCAGGTCGGCGATCATGTTATTCCACTTTACACAGCAGAATGTGGTGAGTGTAAGTTCTGTAAGTCTGGCAAAACCAACCTGTGCCAGGCAGTACGCGAAACACAGGGCAAAGGCCTGATGCCTGACGGCACTACCCGCTTCTATAAAGACGGTAAACCGATCTTCCATTACATGGGCTGCTCAACATTCTCTGAGTACACAGTACTGCCGGAGATTTCGCTAGCCAAAGTCAACAAAGACGCACCACTAGAAGAAGTTTGCCTGCTGGGCTGCGGGGTAACCACAGGTATGGGTGCCGTGCTTAACACAGCGAAAGTTGAGAAAGGTGATACAGTTGCTATCTTCGGTCTTGGCGGTATCGGCCTGTCAGCCATCATTGGCGCGACCATGGCAGGCGCAAGCCGCATCATTGGTGTCGATATTAATGAAAGCAAGTACGAGCTGGCCAAGAAGCTGGGCGCAACTGACTGCATTAACCCGAATGACTACGACAAGCCTATCCAGGAAGTGATTGTCGATATGACAGACGGCGGCGTCGATTACTCTTTCGAATGTATCGGTAACGTCAACGTCATGCGCTCTGCGCTTGAGTGCTGTCATAAAGGCTGGGGCGAATCTGTGATCATTGGTGTGGCCGGTGCAGGCCAGGAAATCTCTACCCGTCCGTTCCAGCTGGTTACCGGCCGTGTATGGCGCGGTTCTGCCTTCGGTGGTGTGAAAGGCCGCTCTGAACTGCCTGAGATTGTTGAACGTTACATGGCAGGCGAGTTCGCACTGGATGACTTCATCACCCATACCATGGGGCTGGAAGATCTTAACCACGCGTTTGACCTTATGCACGAAGGCAAGAGTATTCGCAGCGTTATCCACTTCGACAAATAGTCCAATCGCCTATAGTACCTATCGGCGTAAAGATAAATCAGCGCTGCTCCGGCAGCGCTTTTTGACATATCAAAGACAAGCCATCTTATGACTTTAGAAAATATCAGTGCCAACAAAAGTTTCGGCGGCTGGCATAAACAATACCGCCACCACTCTGCTACCCTGAACTGCGATATGCGCTTTGCGATCTACCTGCCGCCCCAAGCCGCCAAAGGCGTCAAGGTGCCGGTCCTCTACTGGCTGTCCGGCCTCACCTGCAGCGACGAAAACTTCATGCAGAAAGCCGGGGCCCATCGCATGGCAGCCGAGCTCGGTATCGCCATTGTCGCCCCTGACACCAGCCCGCGTGGTGAAGACGTTAGCGATGATCCGGAAGGCAGCTACGACTTCGGTTTAGGCGCCGGCTTCTATATTAATGCTACCCAAGCGCCATGGAACCGCCACTATCGCATGTATGACTATGTGGTCAAAGAGCTGCCAGAACTTGTCGAGAATAACTTCCAAGTCAGCCAGCAACGGGCGATCAGCGGCCATTCGATGGGCGGACATGGTGCCCTGATGATTGCCCTGCGCAACCCGGAGCGTTTTACTTCAGTCTCGGCTTTCAGTCCGATCACCAACCCGGTTAACTGCCCATGGGGCAAAAAAGCCTTTGCCGGCTACCTGGGAAACAACCAGGACGACTGGAAACACTATGACAGCAGCGAGCTGATGAAACAGGCGAGCAAGCATGTGCCTGCGCTGGTTGATCAAGGCAGCAAAGACGACTTCCTGACCGAACAGCTAAAACCCGAAATGTTGCAGGCAGCCGCCAAGCACAGCAGCTATCCGCTCGAATTACGGATGCAGGAAGGTTATGACCATAGCTACTATTTCATTGCCAGCTTTATCGAAGAGCATCTTCGCTTTCATGTCAGACACTTCGAAGCGTAACCCGCCAAACAGGCCAAACGAAAAGCCCGGCAATTGCCGGGCTTGATATCTATTTAGAGTTTCAACCCTTAGATCAGAAACCTAGCGGAATGTTGAACGCAAAGAAGCCAACCAGAACCGCAGTCCACACGCTCAGGAACGTCAGCGAGTACGGCACCATCATTGCAATCACATCACCAAAGCTCAGCTCAGGCTTGTACTTACGCATAAATGCCAGAATAACACCTGCATAAGTCATCATCGGGGTGATGATATTGGTTGATGAGTCCGCGATACGGTAGGCAGCAGTCACCAGATCCGGCGTCATGTCCGGGTTAACCTGGTATAGCATAGGAACAAAGATCGGTCCCAGCAGCATCCATTTCGACGTCAGGCCTCCGACAAACAGGTTGATCACCGCTGTTGTCATGATAAAGCCGATGATCAGCAAAATTGGATAATCCTGCAATCCCAGCGAGCCGAGGAAAGAGGCACCAAGATAGGTAACATACGTACCCAGCCCGGAAAAGCCTAATAGCGCCAGAAAGTTATAACAGAAG
>NZ_JAKRFQ010000765.1 GCF_022347985.1 Photobacterium sp. OFAV2-7 | reverse complement strand
GCTTGTATTGAACTAATGCTTCTCGGAGGATCGGCTTCATTGCCGCTTCTTTAATACAAGCCGTAAGCCAGTCGACGATGTGGCTGTTAAATGCAATAAGCTCATATTTGTCATCAGCAAGACCATTTAAGCTTCCTGTACTCGGTTGAGTGCCGAAAAGTGTGAGGTAAAATAGATGAATCTTTTTATTTGGGGCTCTTTTGTTGAGTTCTATATAGTAGTCATGTAACTGGTTCCGCTGATCGGCTGCATCAATTTTCATCTCAATGCCAATCATTGAGTCTGCAGACTCAATGGTAAAGTCGATTCTGCGGCCTTCATCAGTACCGTCTTCACGCTTTACTGCCAGTTTGCCTTGCTGATACTCTAGACAGAGAACGTCTGAGATAAACATTTCTAGAAAAGTTGTCCCCATCCCGTGGCTTCCATGAGGACTAAGCAATTCATAGATAAATCTTGAGTGGGTTTCAACTTCCTTTCGCTCCATTCTTAATATACTGAAGATATTAAAACGCTCTCCTTGCTGGTTTGAAAACCTCTGGTACTGTTCAAGCATTAGATGAGTACGATGAAGTAGGCTTGATTCTGTTGCGGGCTGATTTGTGATAATTGGCAAGTTACAAAGTTCCTCAATGTTGAGCGGTAGTTAGTAGTTGCCGATTCTATGCTCGATTAATAACTAGTTTCTTTGCGGTGATTCACAAAGTGATAAGCGTTCATTGAATGCATTATGTCATTGAGCGTGTTAAGGCGTTCAAAGTGCGAAATTATTACCAATCTGGTATTCTAATAAATCACTGTTTTATTGTTTTGTAGCGGTTTTTCTGTGGGGTATTATGGAAATCGTTTTTATCAGGCACGGTAAACCAACAGGTTCAACGAATCCAAAATTGACGGCAAAAGAATTTGCATGGTGGGTTAGGGATTACAATCGCTCAGAGGTTGCAGAGAGTAGCAAGCCACCGGTTCAGTTAAAGTCACAGTTAAGCGGGTATTATGTTGTTTCCAGTAATTTGCGCCGTGCAATTCATTCAGCAAGTCTCTGCTTAGCGAAAGACCCGGACTTAACGTTGAGGGGTATTCGTGAAATTGACATTCCAAGACATAAGATACCATTGGTTCTGAGGGCGAAGCATTGGTTGTTCATTAATCGTTTGCTTTGGCTTCTTGGCCTCAATGCTAAGGCAGAATCTCTCAAAGACGCAAAGGTAAGGGCAAAAAATGCTGCTCTGGAGATTGTAGATATAGCGAATAAACACGAGAAAGTAGCAGTATTTGGTCATGGCCTGATGAATCGGTCGATTGCTAAAGAGTTAGAAAGTGTAGGCTGGCAATGCACAGATAAAGACAGCTCTTATTGGGGGGTGATAAGGCTGAAGTCAAATTGAGATTATTGGCTTATAGCCTTGTTTATCATAGCGATAATTTATCACCATGATTGTGTTTGGACGATAATATTCCTCGGAAGCCATCAAGATAATACGTGTTACTCTTGATGGCTGTTATAAGCGCTATGTTGGAGGGCCCAAGTTTTACTCGCTTGTTTGCTCTTTATAAGCGAACAGAGGGGAAGTTTATCTATGCAGTATGTCGACTGCTTTGGTTGTTTTTTCAAGGTTTTCTGCAACCGTCTCAGGTATTTTACCTGCAATTGTTGCGTATAAACTGTCTATCATCGCAAGTTTAACCAATCGTGCTGTCCCGTTTTTTCCAAGCAAAGGTTCTGGTGATGCCGGTGCATAAAGCGGGTAGTTGGATAGTTGCGACAATTCTGCGTGGTAGTTGTTAGTGATTGAAATGATTGTTGCGCCAGTTTGCTTGGCTGCGCGGACTGCATCCATCAAGTCAACGGTCTGGCCCGAATGTGACACTACCAGTACAACATCTTCGGGAGTCAGTACACTCGCTGACATCAGCATCAGGTGTCGATCACGGGGTACAGAGGCCCGAATCCCAAATCGTAATAGCTTATGCTGAAAGTCATCGCAGATAATGGTTGAGCCGCCGACGGCGTATAGCTCAATATTCTTTGCCTTTACAATGGCATCTGCAGCCGCGCTGACCATATTTGCATCGACAAAATTGAGGATCTCAGTCAGGGCGTTAATGGAGTTCTGTAGTACCTTGGTAATGATCTGCTCACAGGAATCGTCGGGTTGAAGCTGCTCATTGGGCAAGAAAGTCTCTGACTCATGCTGGGCATTGAGTGCATCTTTTAGCTGCTTAAATCCGCTGAAACCAAGTTTCTTCGACACTTTGACGATTAATGCGGTCGAAACCCCCAGACGTTCAGCAACTTCTTTAATTGATGTTGATTTGTGTAAGAAGTGAGGCTTGAGAAAGTTCTCGGCAATCGACTGCTCAGTGCGAGTCAGCGATGGCAGGCGCATGCGAATGTTTGGAATTACTTGATTGAGATCCACGGATAAAATCGTTCCTGTTGAAGCAATTGCATCATTATACATAGTGACTCCCAAATAGTCATGACGGCCGCACCAGGCGGCCGTTGAGTTAGGCAATTAGCTGCCAGTATGTTGCAGGTACTTCGTCGGAACTTGTGAGCACAAAACCAGTTTGTCC
>NZ_JAKRFQ010000764.1 GCF_022347985.1 Photobacterium sp. OFAV2-7 | reverse complement strand
CAGGGAAGTATTCGATCAGTCATATTCAGCAGGTATCGTTTTCTTCTTTATTGGACTAGCTATTTGCACCTTATACTTTCTTGCAGGTTATGTAGCCTACGCCAGGACTGGTATCAATGAAGGATTACTGGCAGCGATTACCTCAGCTAATCGTAATGTACTGCTTACATTTACCGTTGCAGGCAGCTACCTGGGGCCCGATTTTTTGATCCTGATGGGGGCAATTCAACTACCTACCTATTGTTTACCTATGCTCGTCAAGTGGCTCAATCGCTATCTAAGAAAAAGTACTGTACTCAAGACATCAGCGTCCTCCAATGCTGATATCTAACGACCAAGGAAGCAGGTTGAAATCCGCGCGAACTCTGATGACAAATCACTCAGCGAGCCATCCAGTTCAAACTTATGCGCCAAAATCGACACTTTCTCTTGCTTGTATCGGTTGATTTCCCTAAGATTTCTTCGAATTCTCAGGGCGGGGTGAAATTCCCCACCGGCGGTAGTTCAAACAGCAGAGTCTGCCATTTGAAAAGCCCGCGAGCGCTTAACAGGCTGGTTACGCAATCAACCTGTTAAGGTCAGCAGATCTGGTCCAGTACTTACTATAAGTATCAATCCAGAGCCGACGGTTATAGTCCGGATGAAAGAGAATCGGTGATGGCCCTTGGCCATAAGCTTTTACAACACAATTGCTGATCTAAGTCGGCATTGTTAACTTTTCTTGTAAAGCTATTTTAGCATTTGCTAAAACGCTGACTTTTCACGCCCTGATTCTGGTATATTTTTTATTTGGAGTATGTTTACCATGAATCAGTCACTACTATCCCCTTTTGGTACGCCATTCGAGCGTGTTGAAGCTGGTCTTGATGCTATCCGCAATGGTCGCGGTGTTCTTGTCGTTGACGATGAAGATCGTGAAAATGAAGGCGACATCATTTTCTCTGCTGAAACACTTACTGCAGAACAAATGGCTATTATGATCCGCGAATGTTCGGGCATTGTTTGCCTGTGCCTGACCGAAGAGCGCGTCGAACAGCTAGAGCTTCCTATGATGGTTGAAAACAATACAAGTGCAAACCAAACTGGGTTCACCGTTACTATCGAAGCAGCCCATGGTGTAACTACAGGCGTGTCTGCAGCCGATCGTGTAACGACAATTAAGGCTGCTATTGCCGATAATGCAAAGCCTGCAGATCTGAGCCGTCCTGGTCATGTATTCCCGCTTAAAGCAAATCCGGAAGGTGTACTGGCGCGTCGTGGCCACACCGAAGCTACAGTTGATTTGATGCGTCTTTCAGGAATGAAGCCTTACGGCGTACTTTGTGAGCTGACAAACCCTGACGGTACAATGGCTCGTCTGCCAGAAGTGATTAAGTTTGGTGAAAAGTTCAACATGCCTGTACTGACAATCGAAGATCTTGCGGCTTACCGATTAGCAAAAGAAGTGGCTAACTCTGAACAGCCTGAAGCAATTACAGCTTAATTGGTAGGAACAAACACCAAAAAGCCGCGACAAAAACGCGGCTTTTTACCGGTTAACGCATTCAACATATTCACAGTAGGTATACCCTAATATTGTTATACCCCAGCGGCTGGGATGAAATAAATCAACACAGACCAAGCCGAAATCCATCCAGTTACCATAGCCACATCAACCCAATCACGACTCATACCAAATCTCCACAATTACTTAACTGACTACCTTTTATCGTCATAGGCTTATAAGTCTTTAGCTTTTTTTTACATCTTTCTATTAATTAACTGGATTAATTTTAACTTGCTCCCAAATATATTCCCTCTATGAATAAATAAAAATCGGAGTGCCATTTTTATGACACTCCGAACGGTGAGTTTCAATATTTTGACAGCATTTTCTGGTACTTAAGCGCTATTTCACTGCAGTTACCACACGAATAAAGCTAACAAGCTATTCATGTTCATAGTGCTTAATTGCTTTTTCAAGCGCCTTCAAATCTGAACTGCATAAATAAGGCTTCAGGGAATCAAACTTATCTTCAGGCCAGCTGTAGATATCAAATTCCATCAATTTATCTATCACCTCACGGGAAAAGCGATAACGTATGTGCTTAGCGGGGTTGCCTCCGACAATAGTATAGGGCTCAACGTTCTTGGTAACTACACTATTGGCGGCTATCACCGCTCCCTCACCTATTGTAACGCCAGGCATAATCATTGCCCGCATCCCAATCCAGCAGCCATCACCTATATGAGTATCACCTTTTCCGATATAGGATTCTTCAATATGCTCCATAAACGGGTAGAGAGAAAACCAATCAACCCGGTGGTTATGGTTTCCTCCCATCAAAATGACAACTTCTGCCGCGATACACACATAGTCACCGATATAGAGTTTATCGACTTCCCACCGTGTGGGCGCATCACGGGTTAGCTCATCACCGAGCAGGTAACGAACTACGGATTGTTCAAAGCCATCGTCCCAATAATCACTGTAATAACTGTGATTGCCCTTAACGACAATATTTTTATTAGTGACAACGTCACTGAGCAATTGAGTTTTTGTCCAAGTTTTATTTGTATGTTTTTTCATGGCATCGCCTATAT
>NZ_JAKRFQ010000763.1 GCF_022347985.1 Photobacterium sp. OFAV2-7 | reverse complement strand
ATCAAACATTTCACCGACAAGGTGATGGTTATGCAAAATGGCGAGGTGGTTGAGCAAGGCCTGACGGCGGATGTTTTCGCCAATCCCCAGCACCCGCTGACACAAAAATTGCTCGACAGCCATTTCTCGGCACCTTCGCACGACCGAAGCAACCGTATAAGCAGCGCGACGCCTAAAATTGAGTGCTAAGCGTACCAAAACAATCTACCTGGCGGGCTGACTTCAGCCCGTCTGTCTATGGGCAACAATCCCTAGTCCAATCAGCCAAATGTCACCCACACCGAGCCTGCCCCTAATAGCACAGAGCCCAATATCGGTACGATAATGAACTTACGCAATGGCCTGGCCCCAATAACACTCGCCATACCCATTTTAATCAGGCTGTTAACGGAAGCGGCAATAAAAATACCCAGCATTGCCGTATTCACCAGCAAGCCATTGGCACTCTGCCTGCCCAGTGCCAGGGTAATGGCATCGACATCGGTAATGCCTGAAATCGCCGCGAGCAACAGGGTTCCCGTATTACCAAACCAGTCTTGCAGCAAATTAGCCAGCAACATGATCGCCAGCAGCACGATGCCGAAAAAGAATGCCGAGGACAACGCCAGCGGATTCTGTTTTACCTGCGGCGACTCGTCTGTCTCAATTTTGTTATGGGTCCAGATCCAATAGGCTGGAAGGTAAAAGCCCAGCATCATCAGCAGCATTGGTAGCCATAGCATTTCGACCAAGGTGTAGTTCACGACTGAGCAGACAAACAAGATACGCGGAAACATGGTTCCGCAGCTGATCAGGATCCCGCTAGCCAGCAACCCACTGAGGTGCGCCTGCTGTTTGGAAAGGTGTGAAAATTGCAGTGTCAGTGCGGTCGAAGAGCTCAGTCCCGCAAAGAGGCAGGTAAACAAGATCCCCTTTTCCGCGCCGCCAATCTTGATTGCGAAATAGCCGACAAAGGAAATACCGGCAATCAACACCACCATCCACCAAATCTCATAGGGATTGACGGCCTGCCATGGCCCCATTCCCTGATTCGGCAGCAGTGGCAGCATCACAACAGAGATCAGTAACAGGCGCAGGGCAGCATCCAGCTCGTACTCCTGAAGCTTCATCAGTGCGGTATGCAGCTCTTTCTTGTTATCAAGAATAATGGCAGTGATCACCGCCGCCGAGGCCGCAATCACCGGCTCGCCGACAACTGCCAGACTGCCCAGCAAAAAAGTGATCAGCATGCCGACCAAGCCGGTAATACTGAGGTTTACTTTTACTTTTTGGCTCTTGATGTAGGCGACGATAATCAGGACAGAAAAGGCAAGCAGAGAAAAGCCGAGAAAAAGCTCTGAAAAAAATGATGCCAATAGGCCGCAGATGCCTCCCAGCAGACCAATCAGCGAGTAGGTACGAATACCGGCGATACGTGATCCTGCGGCTTCATTACGATCGACCCAGCCACGTTGGATACCGATAATAGCGCCTAGCAGCAAAGCAATAAACAAACGCCAGAACGATGAATCAAAATCGAATGCCACATCCATTTTTGCGCTCCTCAGCCTACTCCATCCACGGCCGACATGATGAACAACAATTCCCTGTTTAGTCTAAGTGTATGAAAAAAAACATTGCTGAACATCGATATCCATCGAAACTTTGATCGACTCCTGCCTAAAAGAAACGCCCGGCATTAGCCGGGCGTTATTAGACGTTAGGTACATTGTCTATGCCAGAGATTGGTTGATCTCGGCGAGCACGGCAGCAGGATCGGCCGCTTTGGTTATCGGGCGTCCAATAACCAGGTAATCCGAGCCGGCCTGAACCGCCTCGACCGGTGTCATCACCCGGCGCTGATCCCCAGCTGCACTGCCTGCCGGGCGGATACCCGGGGTAACCAGCTTAAATTCTTCGCCAAGTTCGCCCTTGAGCATGCTTGCTTCCTGAGCCGAACACACCACACCGTCCAGGCCGCTGTTTTTGGTCAACCGCGCAAGGTTCAAGACGTGTTCCTGCGGCTCAGCCTGAATACCGATACCGCGAAGATCGGCCGCTTCCATACTGGTAAGCACTGTCACACCAATCAGCAGCGGGCGATCTTTGCCATACGGCTCGAGAATGTCACGCGAGGCTGCCATCATACGTTCGCCACCACTCGCATGTACATTGACCATCCACACTCCGAGATCCGCCGCTGCCGCAACCGCACGGGAGCAGGTATTCGGAATGTCATGGAATTTCAGGTCCAAAAATACAGAATGGCCCCGATCATGCAGTTTACGCACAAAGTCAGGGCCAAAATAAGTAAACATCTCTTTGCCAACTTTCAGTCGACAACTTCCCGGTTCAATACGGTCAACGAACGCCAGGGCTTCGTCTTGGCTTGGGTAGTCGAGAGCGACAATCACTTTTGGGTCTAACATGGCATCTCCTGCTTAGTTATTGTTCAATCCTCCCCAGCGCGCTGAGGGCGGTCAGGATTGTACAGTAAAATCATTTTTTTTCGAGCATTAATTGAAAATTGATCCGAAGGCACTAAAAGTACCACTTTTCTTTGCCAGCCAATCGTTTTACCCCAGTAGCAAACATATCAGAGTTTGAT